>CALPKD020000038.1 GCA_943324055.2 Chitinophaga pinensis | reverse complement strand
TTTTAATATTATTCCATTAAAAGCTGCAGGTATTGATATTGATATACCTGAGCCCCACGATACCTTTCAGGACAATGCTGCTGAAAAAGCAAGGACCATTTTTAGCCTCACTCAACAAAATTGTTTTAGTGAAGACACCGGTTTAGAAATAGTTGCTTTAGAGGGTGCACCTGGTGTAAAAAGTGCAAGATATGCTGGAGCCAATCGAGATTTTCAAGCCAATATTGATAAAGTATTACTAGGCTTAAATGGAGTTGATCAAAGAGCCGCACAATTCAGAACTGTAATCTGTTTAATATGGGAGCACACCGAATATTATTTTGAAGGGATCTGCACGGGTCGTATTGCAACTGAGATGCATGGAGAAAAAGGATTTGGCTATGATCCTATTTTTATCCCCGATGGATCCGATAAAAGTTTTGCAGAAATGTCAATGGACGAAAAAAATAAATTTAGTCACCGACAAAAAGCAGTAACTCAACTTTTCGAATTCTTAAGAAGCAAGTAATAACTAAGCGATAAGCTGGCAGTTAAATTATCCGTGCCAAAATTATTGAAAGACAGGAGTGCCTATTGTTGAAATTGGAAGGATATTACTGAACAACTGGAGTGGGTGCGTTCCATATATTCCAACTCTCTTCGGCTTGAATATGCAACATTGCTAACCCATTCTGAGTGGTTGCTCCCTGAGCTGCTCCTTTTGACATAAATAGCGTCTTGGCAGGATTATATACTAAGTCGTATAAATGGTGCTGTGCAGTAAGCGCATGGTAAGGAATGGTTGGCGCTGTATCTACCTTGGGAAAAGTACCGACAGGAGTCGTATTTATGATAAGCTTATGATTGTCTATCACGGCTGCTGTAACTGAGGAATAAGGTATCACACCCTCCCCCTCGACCCTTGACACAATTTGGTACTGAATGTGCAACTTGCTTAATACCCATGCAACAGCCGCCGCAGCCCCACCTGTGCCTAATATTAAGGCGGTAGTATGTTGTGGTTGTAAAAAAGGTAATAGCGATTTTTCAAAACCAATCACATCTGTGTTATAACCATATAATTCGCCTTGAAATTTGCGAATACAATTACACGCTAAGATCGATTTTACTACACTTGAAGGTTTATCTAAATAAGGGATAACTGCCTTTTTGTGCGGGATGGTTACATTGAGTCCCGCCAGCGCAGGATATTGATCCCAAAGCGATTTAAATAATTCAATGTGCTCGATTGGGTAGTTATTATACACAGCATCCCCAATATTTTCGCGCAAAAACTTTTCGGTAAAAAAGCCTTGTGAAAAAGAATGCGATAACGGATATCCAATGAGTCCAAACTTACGCAAGCTTATTTATTTAAATATAAATGAAAGGTGTCTCCTCTTAATCCGATTCTCATTGCTTCCAATGGAATCACTTCGGTTGGGGCGATATTTCCCAAGTTCACATTACAACCAATTAGTTCTAAGAAATAAAGTTGTTGTGCTTTTTGAGGCGCTTCCCATATAATTTTTTCAGCTGGAATTTTAGTTAAAATTTCTTGTACCAATCCTTCTCTCACTTCTCCTGAACCCCTATATATACCTACATTTCCTGCCTCTCTCGCTTCTGCAATTACATAGCTTGATCCTGCATTTAATTCCGCGCTCATCAATTCGATCCATTTGTAGGGTGGTATAATATGTGCTGCATCTTTACTTCCGACCTCACTCAACACGGTTGCAAATTTTGAAATCTTTTCAATATAACCGCACTTTTCAGTGTGTGGAATTTCGATGGAACCATCACTTACTTCAATCATTGTAATATTATAATCCTTACACAATGAAAGATAATCCTCAAATTGATTTCGGATAATAAATGCTTCGAACAAAGTACCTCCAAAATAAACTGGAAGATTATGCGATTGATACAATTCAATCTTAGCTCTTAAATTAGGGGTAACAAATGAAGTACCAAAACCCAACTTTAAAATATCAGTATGTATATTAGAAACACTTAAAAAATTAGCAGCTTCTCCCAAACTCAATCCCTTATCCATCACCATCGTTAATCCTTCTTTTCGGGGCTGCGCTGTTCTTTCTGGTATTTGAGTTAAATTAAAGTTGATCATAGTGAGCTGTTTATATATGTAGCACAAAGGTAATTTAAAATCATCAAGATTTTTTACCCTTCTTGTACTGACCTATTAATTCAATCACCTTGGCATCCTGTACAATTTCAGGATAGAACTTAATAAACTTTTTAAGCAGCTTGCCCGATTTGGCCAAGCCCATTTCCAACTGCAAAAGCCCTTCGGACGACTTGCCCATCATGAATAATATGGCGCTGCGATAAAAGATAAAAATAACTTTGCCACTGGTTGACATATACGCCAACTCGGTTTGTTCCAATGCAGCATCCAATTGCTTATTCTGAACTAAGCATTTAATAAGATATTCCCAACCCGCTATTTGCTTTGGCTTGTTTTTTACTACAGTTACAAAATGCGCAGCAGCCTCCTTAAATTGAGAAAGGTTCATATAACACTCGCCGATCAAAATATTATATTCATTGATATGCTTGTTAATTCGAATTGCGTTTTCCAACTGCTTTATCGCCAGCTCCCATTGCTCTTCTTGCATATAAGTAGCGGCAATTTTTTGAAACAACCTACTATCTTCTGAATTTAAATGTGCTGCTTTTTTATAATGAAATCTTGCTTGTGCAAAATTTTTCATTCTGTGGTAACAATGTCCAATGGCTTCATAAATAACATCCTCTGGTCTTGATAATTCCAAAACTTTCTCCAATGCTTCAATGGCCTCTCTATATTTTCTTAACCGCAGATAAGCATCCCCCATATTACGATAGGCATAATCAAATTTTTCGTCTATCACAATCGCATACTGATAAGCATCAATCGCCTTTTCGTGCAATTTTAAGCCCTGATAAGCTGCTGCTAAATTAAACCAAGCTAATGCGCAATAGGGTTGTTCGTTTATAATGCGTTCATGTAAGCGAATACTTTCTTCGTTACGACCTGTGAAGTCCGTCCAGAAACAAATTTTATACAAAGCTTCCTCATTGGTTGGATCTTCCTCTAGCACCAATTGAAGGCAATCAAACACTTTGTCAAATGCTTCATGGTCATCATACACATCTGCTAATTCAAATAACACTTCGGTACGCTCGGTTCCTTCGAATAAATGGAGGGCCTCCTGTAACATTACAATTGCATTTTCAGGCTGATCCAAAGCCAAGAAAGCGTCTGTCTTAAGGATAAACAAATTCATATCCTTATGGTCATACAAGGAAGCCGTATTTAGTAATGCTAATGCCTCTTTATATTTTCGGGTGGCTAATAACAAATCTGCTTTCTTAATCATCAACAAAGCAGAAAAGGGATACTGCTCCAATGCCATATCTGCGGCCTCTATGGCTTCGTTCATTTCATCTTTTTCGTCCAAATGTTCTATAATCCTTTCAAAGTCATCTTCCTCAATATACGCGTTGGCTCGACCATACTTTAGGTTATGGTAGCGTAGCATTAATTCTTGTATGTCTCCACCTTCTTCCTCTTTGTGATGATCAAACATGGCCTTATTATTTATAAATTAATAATTAATTTATTGATTATCAATTACTTATGTATTCGAACAAGCTTTCAATTCTCCGATTAAATATACATTGAACCCTGTAATTAAAAATTTATTTTGTTCACATTTGGGCTAAAATATCGTTAAAAATATTTTACCTTCAAAGTAAGGAAAACTAGTACCTTTGTATTAATCATGCGTACCATAAAAAACATACTTTTTATATCATTCGTTTTTGTACTGTTGTTAGCACCAACTGTTTCAAATGCAACTGTTATTATCAACGGGTATGCAGATGCTAAAAACAACGCTGAAAAATATAGCTTAAGAAACTTGAGTGCATTAACGCATAAAACTGCTACGTTTTACAATTTGAAATCAAGCTTAGTTTTTAAAGGACTTGCTAACACCACAAGTGGAAACTCAACAAGTAACTATTTAAAATATAACAAAGGAAACATTTCATACGTTATTCCTTATCGTTATAAAGTAGTGTTACCTAGGTTTAAGACCCCAGCTCCAGTTCAACCTTAATTTTTTCTTTAATTTTTATTGCAGACAAAGTAAATCAATCAATGATTTGGTACAAACTTGTGTTCACATTAAATTGACTTAGTGAGATAGGGCTAAGGTCAAGTTTAGTTGCCAGGTATTGAATTTGATTTACGCTCTCAGGAATCACGGTATATGATAAAACCAATCCTGGCACTTCCTTAAAGGCCAATTCAAACGCACTTACAGTAGGCGAAATTTCGTTCGTGTACAACAACTCGTAAATAGTACCATCACTCCATTTTAATTGAATTTGCTTGCAAGGATACCCAAGCAGGATAACAGTTGTATCTGTGTGCACTTCCTTCATGGACAACAATGTGGGTGTATTTGCAGGAGGATAAACAATCTCTTGTAAAAACCGAGCCGTACCAATTTCCTTTATGATGGTTGCTTTAGATTCTTGTACATTAAACAACAATGTTTGAGTAAGCTGCGGGGTAGTTAATACCGTCTTGCATTGATTGCCTTTAACCATCACTGACTTCATTCCAATTACAGTGGTATCGGATAAAAGAGGCTGATAAATACTATATTGAATGGTACACTCTCCTACCACTTTTGTTTGAGCGTTTACCTTTGAACACAAAAGTAATATGAACACAGTTAAGTATATAATCCTACGCTTCATGCTCTATCTATAATACAAGATAAGGCCCTTCGTAATGTAGGACCTTATCTTGGGGGTTTATTATTTCTGATTTTTATCTTTCAACGCTTGCACCTTTTTTTGTGCATCCATCATCTGCTCATATTTGCTTTGCCAATTACTCTTCTTTTTAGGTGTCTTACGTTTCACATCAATATCTGCTAAAATCTTATCATGATTGATGATGAATTTTTGAATCACCAATTGCAATAATAAAGTAAATACGTTAGAAACAGTATAATACCAAGTCAACGCAGAAGGCAAACTATTAAAAATGAACAACAACATGAAAGGGAAAATATACGGCATGTATTTCAATGCTGGATTGTCCTGTGTTGGTGTCATTGACATGTTATAGATAGACATGATCATACTTGTAATCACCGCCGTCAATGTAAACAAACTGATGTGATTACCAAATCCCATAGGAACAGTAAATGGTAAAGTTGCAATAATATCATAGCTTGACAAATCCTTACTCCACAAGAAGGACTGACCTCTTAACGAAATATTAGAATTAAAGAAACTATACAAAGCAAAGAAAATAGGGATTTGCAATAACGCTGGAATACAACCTCCTAAAGGGTTTACACCCGCTTCTCTAAACAACTTCATTTGCTCCATTGCAAATCCTTGCTGATCATCCCCCATCTTTTTCTTAATCTCATCTAGCTCTGGCTTTAATACTTTCATTTTTGCACTACTCAAATAACTTGAATAAGTTAATGGAGAAGTAACTAAACGAATAAAGATGGTTAACAATAAAACTACCCATCCATAATTTTTTACAAAGCCGCCAAAAAAGTCAAAAACAGGCATAATAATATACTTGTTAATCGGACGTACAAACGAATATAAATCTCTTCCTAGATTCACGATTTTTTCCATTTCAGGTGCCTGAGATTTTAAGATCTTAAAATCGTTTGGACCGTAGTACAAAGACAATGGAATATTCACTGTAGCGCCTGCTACTTTTGTTTGCAATTGAGATTGCAAAGTTGCCAACCCATTACTACTATCAATTTTTCTTTTCCAGTCTACTTTACCAGATGAAAATCCATCTTTAGCAATAATTGTAGTGCTAAAGAACTGCTGGATTAAACCAACCCATTGAACTGGTTTCTCAAAAGTTTTGGTCGTTTTGCTAGAGATATAATCAAATTCATTTCCTTCAGAAAAACACACATTCGACATTTGTCTTTCATATACAGACGTGCGTTCTTGTTGGTAAGTATGCACATCCCATAACAAATTCATTTGACCATTTGTCAATAATTGGTCGGCCCCATCCATTTGAATATTCCAATCCACATTGTATTTATTTGGAGCAATGGAGAATTGGTGACGAATTGTTTTTCCATTAGGCGTAGTCCAAGCATATTCAATTTTTTGCACTCCGTTTTCGGTTGGCAATACAGTTACTTCAGAAAATAAAACCTGATTAATTTGTGCTGTTTGATTGTTGCCAATATTAACAGGATAGTTTAAAGAACTGCTATCCCCTAATTGAACCAATTCTTTTTTTGAATTACTGTATTTTTTTAAGGTAACTCCAACTACTTGGCCTCCCTTATTACTAAATCTTACTTTAATTACTTCGTTCTCTAATTCAGTAATTTGTTCTTTTACTGAATCCACTGCTACTGCAGTTACAGAACTATCTGAAGCAGTATTTTCATTGATTGGACTTTTTAATGCAGCTACTTTATCAGCAGTGGCTTTAACCATTGCAACTGAATCATTAAAATGCTTTTGATAAGCTTGCATCTCGTTTTGCTGCTTGTTCGTAAACCAGAAATAGCTAAAAAACAAACCAGCTAATAAAACAAACCCAATGACGGTATTCTTGTCAGTATTCATACTCAATTTTTAAACTTAAATAAGGAGTGCCAAAGGTAAGTTTTTTATTGATGATTCATACATTGACAACAAGCCTTCGATTAGCCTTTATTTGGCTCTATTTTGCCATATTACAGGTTTCTGCTATACTGACCCCCTACCTCGTATAAGGTATTGGTCAATTCACCCAAACTGCAATATTTTACCGCTTCCATAAGCACTTCAAAAAGGTTTTCTTGCTGTAAGGCCGCTGTTTTAAGCTTCGCTAAGTGAAGCATACTATTCGCTTTGTTCCGTTTATGAAAATCTCGCAAGTGCTTAATTTGCCTTTCTCGTTCAGATTTACTAGATCGTATGATTTGATGATGTTCTACATTCGTTTTTCGTTGCTCGTTCATAAATGTATTCACTCCAATAATTGGAATGAGGCCATCATGTTTTTTTGTTTCGTAGGTCAAGCTTTCCTCTTGGATTTTTGTACGTTGATACATTCTTTCCATTGCACCCAAAGCGCCACCCCTTGAATTGATCTTTTCAAACTCCTGCATCACCGCTTCCTCCACTAAGTCTGTTAATTCACTAATCAAAAAACTTCCTTGTTGAAAATTCTCCACCTTGGCGGTACCTAATTCTTTATTAATGATAAGCTGTATGGCCAATGCCCTTCTTACACTTTCCTCTGTTGGTGTGGTAATGGCTTCGTCATACGCATTGGTATGCAAACTATTGCATTGATCGTAGATTGCGTATAATGCTTGTAAAGTGGTACGAATGTCATTGAAATCAATTTCTTGTGCATGTAAACTTCGGCCACTTGTTTGGATATGGTATTTTAATTTTTGGGAACGCACATTGGCATTGTATTTCAACTTCATAATCCTAGCCCAGATTCTCCTTGCAACCCTTCCTATTACTGCATATTCAGGATCCATCCCATTGCTAAAAAAGAAACTTAAATTAGGGTTAAAATCATCTATCGCAATCCCTCTATTTAAAAAATATTCGACATAGGTAAAACCGTTTGCAAGTGTAAAAGCCAATTGTGTAATTGGATTCGCACCTGCTTCTGCTATATGATAACCCGATATAGAAACGCTATAAAAATTAGTGACCTTATTTTGTGCAAAATAAACTTGCACATCCCCCATCATTCTCAATGCAAAATCGGTTGAAAAAATACATGTGTTTTGTGCTTGATCTTCTTTTAAAATATCTGCCTGTAATGTCCCACGTAAATTAGATAATACCTTTTGCTTGATAGTATGGTAAGTCTCCGTATCTAATACCTGATCTCCACTCAACCCAAGTAATTGCAGCCCAAGGCCATTGTGCCAATCCTTTAAATTGATTTTAGCATTTGGGTTAACGTAGGCCGGCCTCGTATTCCCCTTAAAAATTTGTGTAATTTTTTTATTGACTTGTGGCCAAAGTTTGTGGGTAGTAATATATTGCTCACAGGCTTGGTCAATTGCCGTATTAAAAAACATAGCCAACATCATAGGGGCAGGACCATTAATGGTCATACTCACGGAGGTGTTTACTGCATTTAAATCAATCCCCGAATATAACTTTTTGGCATCGTCCACACTCGCCACATTCACGCCTGCATTTCCAATTTTGCCAAATACATCCATCCTTATGGCAGGGTC
>CALPKD020000037.1 GCA_943324055.2 Chitinophaga pinensis | reverse complement strand
TTGATGTCAGCTGATTGTTCGTGAATAGCGCTTAAAATACCGCAGCTATTTGCTTCGAACATATATTCACTCTTAGTATATCCAATCTTACGGATTACACCACGTGCAATTTCTTGAACGTCTAAATACGCTTTAGATTTTACCTCACCAGCCAATATTACTTGACCTGTAGTTACTAAAGTTTCACAAGCTACTTTTGACTGTGGGTCAAACGCTAAAAAATTGTCAATTAAGGCGTCAGAAATTTGATCGGCTATTTTGTCCGGATGTCCTTCAGAAACGCTTTCAGATGTAAATAAGTAGGGCATAGAATTTTATTTGAATTGCAAATATATAAATTAATCTTAATGATTATAAGTCAGAATAGTAAATACGAACTCTCATTCTAAATTTAGAATGACTTCCTCCACCCAATCTCACACGACCTATACCAGGCGTATTTCCTAAAGCAGAAGTCAAATAGTCCATGAGTGCCATTTTATTACTTGGGTAAGGAGGCACAAAACGAACTGAATCATTCATCGGTGCTATAATTCGTAGATCGAAAAGAGAATCTTTTCTTGAAATAACCCCTTGCACATATCTACTAATATCAAAATTGTAAGTGGCTACGTTATCATACCCTTGTACCGTCTTGTAACGCAATTGCCCACCAAAGCGGTAAAAACCTTCCACATTTGTTGAACCTAGGTAATCGTTTGGAACAGTTCTTACACTTTTAGCTGCGCTATCATACGCCCCTAAAAATAAATAGTTAGGAGGTAAAAGAAATTTATCTAATGAATTCGCACTTGTATTTGGAACTTGTTCCGCAATTAATTCGGCACGATGTATTAATTTATTGGCAAACGTTTTTAATCCTGGTATTTTAATTTTAACCATCGTACCCGGACTTGTTTGTACATATACTAATGAATCTTTTGCATTACCATTCATATGTCTTGCTGCTTCGGAACCTGTTCTTGCTCGGGTAATAAAGTTTGCAGAAGCAGTATAATAAACAGAGGATTTAAAATAAGTAACCACTGTATCTTTTTGTCCAGGATAATTAACAGAATTCGTTCTGTAATACAAAGCTAATTTCGTATTCGTATCCACCAAACTCGTTTTTAATAATACATTTTTATTAGAAGCAAGATCGGCAGTTATAGCAATACCAGGAAAATTACTACGGAAAAGCGAATCTGATTTATAAGCAGTTGCAGAATCATATGTTTTGGTAAACATAGTTGCAAAGGACTTAAATAAAGGAATGCGTATTTGGTTATTCGCTGCTTCAAAGCGATTAATTACTGAATCTTTTGCTTTTGAAAAATCAACTGCGTAAGGGTTTGCCAAAGAAGCATCTGTTTGTAAATTATAAACTCCTGGAAAATTACTTGCGTAGGATGTAGCAATATTTAATGGAGTGGCGGCACTAATCCTTTTTACATTTAAAGTAAGTGGTTTAGTAGAATCTCCGTAATAACCAACATATGCTAAAACCAAAACAGCAGAATCAACAATAATGCTATCCTTGCTTCCTTGCATATAAAACGGGAATGAGCTTGGTGATAATTGAAAATAGATAGACGCATTTGTACTTCCAAAAAGTGCATCATCCGTAATATTACCCACTACATGTATATCGTTTGTGTATGTCCTTAATGAATCAGGTCGGTCAACCGTTTCCGTTTCAACATCTATTACGGTATCTTTTGTATTAAATGAATCTTTAGATACAAAATCTAGTCCTAGCTCAGATGTACCTATCCTAGTACAAGCTGAAAAAGCTATGATTAAAAAAATGAATACCGAAGATTTTCTTACTATATGATTTAGTGCCATGAATTGAGTTTGTCTTTACTTTGCTGCAAGTTCGTTGTATAAATCTAAATACTCTGTTAAATCAGAATCCCATCCATGAAAAGGAACAACTTTCTTTCCTTTTACGACTGAAAATTCAGATACTAATTTTTTATCAATCTCTTCTGCTCCAAAAGTAATCGCATCCGCGTACGTTGCTCCACCTCTGAATAATGCAGTATTTGTTAATTCCTTGAATGACTCCAATTCCTTTTCTTTAATATTAGGATTGATTAATGCTTTTGTCATAAAGTCCTTGTCGAACTTGTCCTCAAAAGTATTCGCACCAATCGTAAATACGACTTTAGAATTAGAGAATACCGGTTCCTTTTTATAAGCAGTTTTAATAAATGCTGGAATTAAACTTGTCATCCAACCACTGCAATGAATAATATCCGGAGGCCATCCAAATTTCTTCACAGTTTCCAAAGCACCTCTGCAGAAAAAGACAGTTCTCAATGCGTTGTCGTCAAACCAAGTTTCTGTTTCATCATGAAAAATTTGCTTACGCTTAAAAAAGTCTTCGTTTTCTAAGAAATAAACTTGCAGTCTTGCATTAGGCAAGGAAGCAACTTTAATTTGCAAAGGGTAATCATCTCCATCCACTTGAACATTGATACCAGAAAGACGAACTACTTCATGTAAACGATGTCTTCTTTCATTGATTACACCAAATCTTGGCATAATACAACGAACTTCTAAGCCACTTTCGTTGCTTTTAATAGCCAGCTTATTGATCACCTCAGCAAATTCTGTCAACTCTAGATAAGGTGACATTTCTGTTGCGATGTATAAGATTCGTTTTTTTTCAGACATTGTTTTGGGTTTAACTCAGAACCAACTTTGAGTGTGCAAAGGTACGGAATAGTAAGGACTTTAAGAAACCCCAAAAAAGGGCAATAAATCCTTCCCCTCCACCCGATTTCTTGTCAATAGGTTGTAAATTGCAAGACATTGAATAAATGACGTATTATGGGTAAATTCCTTAAAATAGGCTTTTTCTTCCTGATTGGCATCTTATTGATTTGGTGGAGTTTACATCAAATACCGCCTCAAGAATGGGAGAAATTCACCAAAGCACTACAAAAGTCCAAATTTTGGATCATTATCCCTGTATTCTTTATTTTAGGACTCTCTCATTTTATCCGAGCCCTACGCTGGCGCCTAATCATGGAGCCTTTAGGATACAAACCATCCATTATGAACACCTTCCTTGCTGTGCTCATTGGATACCTAGCCAATTTGGCCATCCCTCGATTAGGGGAGGTTTTAAAATGTACCTTATTATCTAAATATGAAAATGTACCAGCCGAGAAAATTGTAGGTACCATTGTAGCAGAACGCGCTTTTGACGTGCTAAGCCTTGGCGTTGTATTCTTACTGGCGCTTACTTTGCAGTTTAATGTAATCCAAGCTGGTTGGCAACAGTTGAATGCGCAAGCCATAAAGGATCCTACTAATTCCGGAAATGGCCATTTAGGACTTTATATTGTTGCCGGCATATTGTTTGTTGCAATGCTTCTATTTTGGATCTTTAGAAAAAAATTATCGGGGATCCTATCCACTATTAAAAAAATTGCCTTAGGCGTTTGGGAAGGAGTGATCAGTGCTACTAAATTAAAAAAACATAATTTATTTTTCTTTTACTCTTTTAGCATTTGGTTTTTATACCTGTTCGCTACATTCATTGGCTTATATGGTACCGAAGGAACAGCGAGTTCGTTTTCAACGGCTATTAGTTGTTTAGCGTATGCGAGTATTGGCATGATACTTACTCCAGGTGGAATTGGGGCCTATGCTTATTTTATGGCAAAGGTGTTAGAATTAAATGGAGTTGAATACACATTAGGCTTAGCAAATGGAACCTTACAATGGTTCTCTCAATTTATAATTGTAATCGTACTTGGTGGCATTAGTTTAATCTTATTGCCTTTCATCAATAAACAAGTTAAATAATATGCGTTTTGTAGAAGGGATTCAGAAAAAAATAATGACAGTTGACGAAGCAAAATCGATGATTTATGCAGGTAAAGTAATTGGGAAAACTTATGCATTTACAAATGGCTGCTTTGACATCTTACACCCGGGACATATTTATTCATTAGCGCAAACTGCAAAGGAAGCCGACTATTTAATTGTAGGATTAAATAGTGATGCAAGTGTAAAAAGATTAAAAGGCCCGGAACGTCCTATCAACTCAACAGATAGCAGAGCCGTTATTTTAGCCAACTTGGTATTAGTAGATGCGGTGGTAGTTTTTGAAGAAGATACCCCACTTGAATTAATTTCTGCATTGTTGCCAGATGTTTTAGTTAAAGGTGGCGACTATACTATTGATACGATAGTAGGTGCAAAGGAAATAATCGCCAATGGAGGAAAAGTAATTATCAACCCAATTGTGGAGGGATTTTCGACCACCAATATTATTGAAAAAATTAAGCAATAAAATAATTCATAAATAATTAGTACCCCATGGAATTTTTAAAACAGCTTCACATTCAAAAGGAAAACGAAGGCACTTCGACAGGCGCTATTTGGCAAAAAAGTAACGGCGAAGTAATTGAATCTTATTCACCAGTGGATGCACAATTAATTGGCGCAGTGAGAACGACAGATAAAGCAGCCTATGAAAATGTAATTAAAACTGCAGAAGCTGCTTACCTAGAATGGAGAAAATGGCCAGCACCAAAAAGAGGTGAAGTAGTAAGACAATTGGGAGAAGCGTTAAGAAATGATAAATATGCATTAGGACAATTGGTGAGCTATGAAATGGGTAAAAGTTTACAAGAAGGTTTAGGTGAGGTACAAGAGATGATTGACATTTGTGATTTTGCAGTTGGCTTATCTAGACAATTATACGGATTAACGATGCATAGCGAAAGGCCCTTACACCGAATGTATGAGCAATGGCATCCAATGGGCATTGTAGGTATTATTTCAGCATTCAATTTCCCTGTCGCTGTGTGGAGCTGGAACGCTGCATTAGCATGGGTATGTGGTAATGTAACCGTATGGAAGCCAAGTGAAAAAACACCTTTGTGTGGAAATGCAATTCAAAAAATAGTAGAGAAAGTTTTTGTTGCAAACAATGTTCCAGAGGGCGTCAATAACCTTATTCAAGGAGGCCGACAAGTTGGCGAGTGGATGAGTCATGATACGCGTATCCCATTGGTATCTGCAACAGGATCTACCAGAATGGGAAAGGAATTAAATATAGCAGTAGCAGGAAGATTAGGAAAAACAATATTAGAATTGGGCGGCAATAATGGAATTATCATTTCAGAACATGCCGATTTAGATATGTCATTGATTGGTGCTGTGTTTGGAGCAGTAGGCACCGCAGGACAAAGATGCACGAGTACTAGACGCTTAATTATTCACGAAAAAGTATATGATAGTTTTGTTGCAAAATTGACCAAGGCGTATGAACAAATTGTAATTGGAGACCCATTAGATGTGAAAAACCACATGGGGCCCTTGATTGATAAAGATGCTGTGAAAATGTATTTGAATTCCATTGAAGCTTGTAAAAAAGAAGGTGGCAAATTCTTAGTCGAAGGCGGAGTGCTGGATGGAGCTGGTTTCGAAAGTGGTTGTTATGTAAAACCTTGTATTGCCGAAGCATTACCTCATTATGCAATTGTTCAACACGAAACATTTGCTCCTATCTTATATGTAATGAAGTATTTCAACTTAGAGGAAGCCATTGCGATGCATAACGATGTACCACAAGGTTTATCCTCTGCAATCATGACTTTAAACATGAGAGAGTCTGAATTATTCTTGTCTTGTCAAGGAAGCGATTGCGGAATTGCCAATGTAAATATTGGAACCAGCGGTGCTGAAATTGGCGGTGCATTTGGTGGCGAAAAAGAAACAGGTGGCGGCCGCGAAAGCGGAAGCGATGCTTGGAAAGCATATATGCGCAGACAAACGAATACTATTAATTGGAGTACTCAATTGCCATTAGCACAAGGTATAAAATTTGATTTTTAAATTTATGAACAGAGTAGCTAGTTCCTTATTGCTCGTTTTATTTTTTCAAATTGCTTTTAGCCAATCGAATCAAAATTGGCATTGGAAGGATTATGAAAAAGATTCAGTGCATGGTATTAGTTTACACAAAGCCTATCAATTATTATCCAACCTGCCTAACAAGCCCACTCCTATTATCGTTGCGGTATTAGATGGAGGCGTTGATAGCACTCATAATGAATTAAAGAATTTACTCTGGACAAATACAAAAGAAATTCCCAATAATAAAATAGACGATGACCACAATGGATATGTAGACGACGTACATGGGTGGAATTTTTTAGGTGGTAAAGATGGACGAAATATTGACAAAGCTGCTGCCGAAAAATCAAGAATCTACCATAGGTACAAAACGCTTTACGAAGGAAAAACAATCGATACCACACTATTCACTAAGGCACAGAAAAAGGAATACCAACTTTGGCAAAATGCAGCAATTGAAATTGAATTTTCAGCAGACGAAGCAGCAAGCCTTCAGTATTTTAAAGCAGCGACTGCTGCAATAAAAAAATTAGGCAATAATATTATTAAAGAATTGAACGATTCTAATTTTACAGCCCTTCAACTCGCCCCTTTTCAACCACTAGGTCGTTCTACTTTAGAATCTAAAATGTCCTACCTGCGAACAGTCACTATTTTAGGTATTGACAAGGAAGCCACTTTCCCAGATGTAATTCATGATTTAGAAGAATACGTTGATAGTAAGGATAAAGCGGCAAATGCAAAGACACAAGCCCCTGCCCCTATTCGATCGGATATTATAAAAGATGATTACGAAAATTTTTCAGATCAATTTTACGGTAACAATGATTTTACGGGCCCTAGTGCAAAACATGGAACCCACGTTGCAGGATTAGTGGCTAGTATTCCCGACTCCAATTGGAAAGTAAGCAGCTTGTATCCTTTGATCAAAATTATGAGTGTTCGTGTCGTACCCGATGGGGATGAATATGATAAAGATATTGCACTTGGCATTAGATATGCGGTAGATAATGGGGCTAAAGTTATTAATATGAGTTTTGGGAAATCCTATTCACCAGAACAGCCTTGGGTGGATAGTGCGATTCGCTATGCTGCAAAAAAAGATGTTTTAATCGTTCATTCAGCAGGCAATGAATTTTATGATTTAGACCAAAAAAATGTATATCCTAGTCCCTATTCGAGCTCTTTTAATGACACTGCTAACAACATCATCACGATTGCAGCAAGTAGCGATTCTAGTATTAATGGATCTCTATTGACTGACTTCAGTAATTTTGGTCCTAAGATTGTAGATGTGATGTCTCCGGGTGTGAAAATATATTCGACTATTCCTGGCACAAACAATCACGGCTATTTAGACGGGACCAGTATGGCAGCTCCAATTGTAAGTCATATTGCTGCTATGATTAGATCTTATTTTCCGAATCTCTCAGCCATTCAAGTAAAAGAAATACTTTTGCGCAGCGCATGGCAACCAGTTGATCCTTCCACTACTTATAATGTTCCTCAACATGAACAAAGTAATACGCTTAAAGAAATAAGTAAAACAGGTGGAATTATTAATGCCGCAAATGCAGTTGAAATGGCAAAAAACTATAACGCTGCTAAACCAGCTAAAACTCAAAAAAGAAAGAACCCTTAAAAATTAAATATGTCAAGACCCAGTGCAACCGAATTCCCTCCCTTTTACCAAGCCTACATTAATTATACAAGCGGAAAAGATTACGAAGTATTAGTAAGACAATTTAACGAACGCATTATTGATTCTTGGAACGCGATCCCATTAGAAAAAATTGATCTTGCCTATGAGCCAGGCAAATGGACTATTAAGCAAATGTTTCAACACGTCATTGATACAGAACGAATATTCGCTTATCGTGCATTAGCAATTGCAAGACGCGATACCACTTCCCTGCCTAGCTTTGACGAGAATGATTATGCAAGCAATGCAACAGCCGCAAATAGAAATTGGAAGGATATGTTGATTGAGTGGAGAATGATCAGACAATCTACCAATATGTTATTCGCTTCGTTTAGCGAGGAGGACATGAAACAAAAAGGCAAAGTAGCAGAGAACGATATTTCAGTAAATGCATTAGGCTTTATCATATTTGGCCATGCACTTCACCATTTACATGTGGTAAAAGAGCGTTACGAGATATAATTATGATGAAGAATTCAAAAAATTCGAACTAAAAATAAAACTCCCTAATAAAAATTTAGGGATTTTTATTTACCTAGCGGTAGTCCTCATTTTTTGAAAAGAGATTTAAGGAGTATTTTTTGAAAGAGAAATAGTAGACCTATTTTGAAAAATAAATTCTCCTAATAGCATAAAAGAGCCCCTAATTTTATTTTTAGGGGCTCTTTTATTTAGAAGTTATTTTTCAAACGCTTCCTAATTATTTAGTTGCATATAAATGCACTGCTAATTGAACTTGTGAATCCACTGCACCAACACCATAGTTGATACCAAAGATGGTTCTGTCAATTGGGAAGAAAGCTTCAGCAAAGAAACCTTTATCACCCGCTTCGTCAGCTGATCTGAT
>CALPKD020000036.1 GCA_943324055.2 Chitinophaga pinensis | reverse complement strand
TCTCTGGTCCTAATTCTTTGTTGACTCCTGGAAATTTATCAAAGCTAAATACCGGCTCCTTAATTGCGTAACCGTCTAACTTTTTCTCCATGGTAAAGTCGGTCAACTTAGCAGCACCCAACATTATTTTTGTAGCAATATTTAAATAAGGGATCTTGTATGCTTTTGCAATGAAAGGGGTTGTTCTTGAAGCTCTTGGATTGGCCTCGATTACAAATACCTTATCATCTTTAATAGCAAACTGGATATTGATGAGTCCTTTAATATTCAAGGCTCTTGCAATCTTCTCGCTATAGAATTCCATCTTCTCAACAATCAATGGCGTAAGGTTAAATGCTGGTAATACAGCATTGCTATCCCCGCTATGGATACCTGCTGGTTCGATATGCTCCATCACACCCATAATATGGAATGTTTCGCCATCAAATATGGCATCTACTTCTGCTTCTTGACAACGATCTAAGAAATGGTCAATCAATATTTTATTGTCTGGAATATGTTTTAAGATACTTACTACAGCTGTTTCAACTTCGGCGTCATTAATTACGATTCTCATTCTTTGCCCACCAATTACATAACTAGGTCTAACCAATACTGGGTAACCTACTTTGTTGGCTACGTCAATTGCTTCTTCGGCTGTATAGGCAGTTCCGTATTCAGGATAAGGAATATCAAGCTCTTTTAATAAATCACTAAAACGACCTCTGTCCTCTGCAATATCTAAGCTATCAAATGAAGTACCTATAATTTTAATTCCTCTTTCTGTTAAACGTTTTGCTAATTTTAAAGCGGTCTGACCCCCTAATTGTACAATGACTCCTTCTGGTTGTTCTAATTCGATAATTTCCCAAAGGTGCTCCCAAAACACAGGCTCGAAATATAACTTGTCGGCCATATCAAAATCGGTAGATACTGTTTCGGGATTACAGTTCACCATGATGGCTTCATATCCCGCTTCTTTAACGGCTAATAAACCATGTACACAACAATAATCAAATTCAATTCCCTGGCCAATTCGATTGGGGCCACTGCCTAAAACAATGATTTTCTTCTTTGCGGAACGAATGGACTCGTTTGAGGGTAGCGTATTGCTCATAAATATTAAATTGCGCAAAAATACGCAAGCGGAGTCATTTCTACGAATTTTTGTCAAATGGTTTTCCACGTTTGTGGTTTATCTAACCACACATAGTTCAGCCCAGCGGGTAGTATAGCGTTTGCTACGACGTTCACTTCTCATTTTCCAGTTTTTATGTGTGCCGCTAGTGCCAAATTTGAGTATATCGTCGCGGTAGGCGGCATTCATGTTGTCAATAACGTTCATTAGTTTTTTGCGTTTTTCATCTGCTGGTGGTACAAAAAGGTTGGTTTGCAAAGCATTGTCTGGTACGAACTCACTTAAGATTACACCAGCTTTTTTGTACACACTTCCTTCCTCAAATAAGTGTTTGCCTATTTCCACCACTGCTTTTATAATATCAGGGGTAAGGTTGGAGGGATTGTCTAACAAGGTGTATCCACTAAGTTGCTTACCATGGGTAAAATAGGTGGCATCTGGATTGATAGGACCTTTTCTTATCAAAAAAACACTTATTCCCCTTGCGGCACTATGTTGCCTTCTTAATTTTTCGGTGGCGCGTGTTGCATAGGTGGCTAAGGCTTCTTCTATCTCTTGCCACTTACTTACTTCCCTGCCAAACATACGCGTTGTGGCAATCATCTTTTTTTCTGTTCTCGGCGCTTGCATTCCATGACTTTGTAAACCTTTTAATCCGCGTATTAATTTTATACCCACCACGCCTCCTAAAAAACGTTTCCCCCAACTCATATCTTTTATACTGAGTGCATAGGCGGTTTGTATTCCATAGGTTTTTAGTTTTTCACTATAACTAAATCCAATACCCCAAACATCTTCGATAGGCGTTTGTTGTAATGCTGCTTGTATTTTTTTCGTATCATCTAGCACTACGATGCAATTGGTTTTTATTTTATTTTTTTTAGCCAATCTGTTCGCTACTTTACTTAATACTTTGTTAGGTCCAACGCCAATGGAAACCGAAATGCCGGTCCAGGTTTCTATCTTATTTTTTAATTCAATACAATAGTTTTGCAGTTGATCATTGGGGATATGATTTAAGTCTAAAAAAGCTTCGTCTACCGAATACACTTCGACACATCCCGGTGGTAGCAACTGTCTCATGGTTTCCATCACACGCCAACTTAGGTCTCCATATAAGTGGTAGTTGGAGGAGAATGCAAATATTTTATTTTTTTCTATTAAATCTTTGGCTTGAAAAAATGGGATTGCCATATCAATGCCAAGTGCTTTGGCTTCGTCCGAACGAGATACAATACAACCATCATTATTACTTAATACTACTACAGGTGCATTTTGTAATTTAGGTTGAAAAAGTCGTTCACAGGAACAGTAAAAACTATTACAGTCTACAATGGCTTGCACTTGAGTTCGATTTAAAAATGAGCAGTTATTGAACAGGAATTATTCAGTACTATAATGCATGAATTACAAAAGTGACAATTCCCCAAGTACGATAATCTTCCAATTGTGCAACTTGAATATTTCCATACTTTTTATTTTCAGGAATAAGCGTTACACTATGCGATTGTAATTGTAAGCGACGTACTAAAAATTCTCCATTTAAAATAGCCACCACCACTTTACCCGATGCAGGGGGGATGCTTCGGTCTACAATTAAGGTATCGCCTATATGAATTCCTGCGCCTAGCATGGCATCGCTGTTTACACGAAAGAAAAAAGTAGCAGGTTTATTGCTTATTAATTGTTCATTCAAATCAATACCTCTTTCCATAAAATCATCCGAAGCGGCCCCAAAACCGGTAGCATTTGCTTGTACGATTTGACCAGTTTGGTAGTTTTTATTAGACTGTTGGGTAGCAATACCTTGCCCAGGGTCTATGTCTATAAATTCCATAATACTAAATTAATTAGCAATATTAACTAAATAATTTAGTATTTAATATATTAATTTGTACCCTTTTTGGGATGTATTTATACTTTCTATAGCAGATTCATAATCAGTTCCTTATCCATGGCATTTTGTATATTGAGGTCTAATTACCTGTGTTATGAGTAAATTTTTCATTGATCCTAATATTGCCAGGGCTAAAACGATTGACACGAGTTTTTACTTGGATCCAAAATGGCTCGAACTTTCCAAGGAAAAAATATTTGCATTAAGTTGGCAATACGTGGGTCACACAGGGATGGTACCAAAAGTAGGAGATGCCCATCCTGTGAAATTTTTAGAAAACTATATAGACGAACCGTTGGTCATAACGCGTGACGCGAACGACCAGGTACATTGTTTATCTAATGTTTGTACACATAGGGGTAATTTAATGGTGTATGAACCCTGTTCTGCACAAAAGCACCTGCGTTGTAAATATCATGGCAGAGCATTTCATTTGGATGGAAAATTTATTTCCATGCCGGAGTTTAAGGATGTAGAAAATTTTATTCCAGAGAACAATCATTTACATAGTTTGCCATTATATCAATGGGGTCCATTGTTGTTTTCGCAATTACAAAATGGAATTAGTCCTGCTAGTTTTTTTCAAGAGATGGAAACAAGAGTAGGGTGGTTGCCGATTGACAAATTAGTATATGATGCGTCAAGGTCTAATGACTATTATATCAAAGCTAACTGGGCGTTGTATTGTGAAAATTATTTAGAGGGGTTTCATATTCCTTTTGTACATCCAGGGTTGAATGCCTTTTTGGATTTTAAAGATTATACAACAGAAATGTTTACCTATGCTAGTTTACAATTGGGTATTGCAAAGGAAGCCGATCATTGTTTTGATATTCCTTCAGATCATCCTGACGCCAATGAAAAAATAGCTGCGTATTATTTTTGGGTTTTCCCCAATATGATGTTTAATTTTTATCCATGGGGATTGTCTTTGAATGTAATCACACCAATTGATGCAAATAATACCAAAGTGAGTTTTTTAAGCTTTGTTTTTGATGCAACTAAATTGGGCCAAGGTGCAGGAAGTGGGCTAGATACAGTGGAACAAGAAGACGAGGAAGTAGTAGAGCATGTACAAGAAGGCATACGTTCCCGATTCTATCACTATGGTAGGTATGCAACCCAGCGTGAGCAAGGCACACACCATTTTCATAGTTTGCTAGCTAGCTTTTTGAATAAGGAATAATACTTTTACGCACTATTTTTTATACACTAATTATTTTACCCAACTAATAGTTACCATCCAATCGCTGCCTGCTTCAATATGGTATTTGTTTGCGAAGCTACCTTGATTCAGTGCAAAAGATACATTCATTAAGCTATTTAAATAAGCCAGCGGTTTACCCACGCCTACTGCGCCAAAAGTATTTTCAAAAGGCATTGTCCCAGCGTATACTTGTTTTTGCAGATAACTTATCTGAACAAGTATTTTATTCTGGGTATGCGGTATCGCATTAAACTGCTTCCAATAATCGCTATTAATATTAGTCCAAATATTCCCGTATTGAATATCAAGGATAGAAATATTTCCCTTTAATTTTCCATTTTGTAAGCTTGCTTTTTGGTATTGTAAGGAAACTACAGGTTCATTAATAACAGGGCCTATTTGCGCATAGTTAATGGTGTGTGCAGCAAGTCTGGCAGCAGTATACGCATATACATCTCTCCCATGAAATGTGTAAGAGGCGCCTGAATTTTTTCTTCGGTTGGTCACTTCGTCAATGGCGCGTATCGAATCAATACCCAATGATTGAGCTATTAGGGTAAGTGTGCCATTGTCGGGTGTTACAATAAAATGACCAGTTTTGGTTTTAACCACTACCGACTTTCTTGTTGTGCCAACGCCAGGATCCACCACCGAAACAAATACGGTACCTGCAGGCCAATAAGGAACAGTTTGCTCCAAACGATAGGCCGCTTCCCAAATATTATAAGCAGGAATGTCGTGTGTTAAATCGTATAATTTTAAATTTGCATCTACTGCACTAGCTACGCCTTTCATAGCCGATACGGCGCCATCTTTTGTGCCAAAATCAGTTTGAAAAACCACGATTCCATTTTGTGCCATTGCGGCAAGTGCAGTGAATACAAGGATCGTACAGGTGGTGGTTATTTTTTTCATTTTTTTGTTTTATCGAATATAAAATACCTTTTTCTATGCTCTCAGATCGCTTCGCTCACAATGTTCGCCACGAAAAAGTATTATTATATTCCTCATAAATTTAAAACTTATTTATGGGAGTGAGCATAAAAAAGCCTTCCCGAATAAACGAGAAGGCTTTGAAGTTATTCAAATAAAGTAATTAATTAAAATCTGAATGATAATTTGCTAAACAATCTTAAACCGTTGTAGCCCATTTGAACGCCATCCCAAGGACCTCCTGTTTCGTTGTCTCCTGCCCACCCTTTAGCTTGTGGGTTAACAGCGAAATCGGGGTGTACATTAAAGATATTATCTGCACCTACAATAAAGGATACCTTCTTAGATAATTGAGCATTCATGTAAATGTCGGTTGATACTTTACCTTTGTAATTAAAATGTTCTGGCAAGAACTTAGTATCATCTACATCAGTAGGTACTTTAGGATCAATACCATCTCCATCATAACCAAATCCAGTTAATGTTAAGTCTCCAAAGTAAGTGAAGCGTGTGCCTAAGCTAATTTTATTTTTAGTGTAATCAAAGCTTGCAGAGAATTTCGATTTAGGTGCAGAAGCTTTTAAGAAAAACTTTTCTCTATCATTAAAAAAGGTGTTTGCGTTATATTCATTCGTGTTTAATGCAGCTGGCACATGTACTTCATCAATAGCGATGTTTTGGAAATTAGCTACAAATAATACCTTAAAGCGTTCTGTGCTTGAAATTTTATTTTGGTAATCAATTACTACATCAATACCAGTGTTAGTGGTATTTACGGCATTCGCGAAAAATTGTGCTGTGGATACGCCTAATGCATTTAATTTAGCTGTTAATGCGGTAGGTAGGGTTGCGTCGCCCGCACTAAATAAACCTGATAGTACAACGCGGTCTTTCATTTTTATAGAATAACCATCCACTGTAAAAGTCAATCCTTTAGCAGGTTTCCATGAAAAACCCAAGCTTGCGTTGGTTGAAGTTTCTTGTTTCAAAGCTGGGATACCGGCAAGTTTAGTAACTGCATCATCATTGCGTGCGATTCTTGATTGCACCAGTTGTCCTTGCGAGAAGGAGGTAATAGTGTTGCTAAAATTC
This sequence comes from Chitinophaga pinensis, assembly GCA_943324055.2. Classification (GTDB taxonomy): domain Bacteria; phylum Bacteroidota; class Bacteroidia; order Chitinophagales; family Chitinophagaceae; genus Sediminibacterium; species Sediminibacterium pinensis_F. The sequence goes on along the minus strand of CALPKD020000036.1, from coordinate 2,231 downwards.
ATTTGTTGTAAAGAAGGGGCACGATACCCTGTACTGAAGGATCCTCTTACATTAAAATTATCAGTTAATTTATATCTGAATGAAGTTTTTAAGGTGCTTACCGCGCCAAAGTCTGAGTAATTTTCAAAACGGATAGCGCCAGTCAATAATAATAATTGACTAGGTGTATATTCCAAATCACCGTACAAGCCACCCACAGTTCTGTTTGCATTTACTTCGTCATCAGGGCTAAATCCCGGGAAGCCTTGTGATCCAGGAGCTTGATCCATTGTATTTGGGTAAGCTTTATAAGATGCTAATTCGCCTTTGGTAATTTGGTATTGCTCATATCTCATTTCCGCACCATACGATACTTTTACGCCACCATTGTTTACTTGCCCAAATTGTTTTGATAAGTCTAGATTGGTAGTATTTTGTAAAAAACTAAAACCGCCATCATCAAAATGTGTCTGAGTTATATTGCCAATATTGGATGCATTAAATGTTCCATCACCATAATAATGAAAACCATTGCGTCCAATACTATTACTTAAGTCCCAATCCCATCCGCCATTTGTTGTCCCTGAAAATCCTGCAGCAAATGAAATATCTTGAATTTTTGCTTGGATATGTGGATTATAGCTAGTGTCTCCGGATCCGGAAGTGAACATAATGCTAGGAACAAAAATTAATTGTCCATTATTGTTTACAGGGAAGCGATTCTTTTTCGCATACCAATTATCGGACCAATTCCTAGTATAGGCATATGCGTCAGAGTTTTTATTATTGTAACTACCAAATGCATAAAACTTGGTTTTGCCACTCATTGGTAATTCCATATTAAACATTAAGCCGGTTGATTTCATTGAACCATCACCAAAACCTTGTCTCCAAGTATTGGTTGGCAAGCCATCTTTATCTGCAATGTCAGACGATGCAGCTTGGCGGAAAGTTTTTCCTTGATCTAATAAGTCAAAGGATAAATTAATAAATCCACCTTTTTTACCAAGGTCAAATCCTCTGTTGATGGATAAGGACTGTGTTAATCCATCAATAGGATTACTTGTTAAATAATCTTTATTGTTTTTGAATTGGTAAGTATTGAATTTTTTATCATAGTAACCCGCAATGCCGGTAGTTACATTCCATTCTTTTGTATTTTTCTTCAACACAATATTCATTACACCCGCAATGGCATCCGAACCATATTGCGCAGATGCACCATCTCTTAAAATTTCAATTCTATCCACTGCAGATTGAGGGAAACTATTTAAATCAACTCCTGAATTACCACGTCCTCTTGTTCCGAAAAGTCCTACTAATGCTACACTGTGGCGTCTTTTTCCATTCACTAAAACTAGTGTTTGGTCGGGGCCTAATCCCCTTAATGTACCAATATCAACGTGGTCGGCACCATCTGCGCCCGACTGTTTATTATAATTAAAGGAAGGTGCAACAAAGTTTAATGTAGAGGTTAAATCCATTCTCGCAGTGTTCATTCCAACTTCTGAAAATTTAATAACATCCACTGGGACAGGTGATTCTGTTTTAACACGCCCCCCTCCACGGCTACCCACTAATATTACATCTTGTAAATCAGAGGTGGTTGCCATTAGCACGACATTTATGTTAGTGCCCGTTACTTTTACTGTTTTAGATTCAAATCCAATAGAACTAAATACAAGAAACTCATTTGTTTTTGCATTAATACTGTACACCCCATCCGCTCCTGACGCAGTCGCCATTGCAGAAGATTGTACTTTAACGGTAACACCTGCTAATGGTGTACCTTTATTGTCTTGAACCTTGCCTTTTACCGCTGCGGTTTGTCCAAAACTAGCCGTTGCTACAAGTAAAAAAATGAAGCTGAGAGCGAGCACTATTTTTTTATACATAAGTGGGTATTTGCTTCAATTTAAGACTTTTTCTTGTTTTATGATTTATCTCATATAATTAATTACTTTTAAAGTGATTTAAAAAGACATTTTACACTCCATGGAAGCGATACTGACAGATATTAAAAAATTATATAAGACCATTCATCCCCAAGATTGGGATCAGATTCAGAAAATACCACAAAGTGGGGGAGATCGAATCTATTTTAGAATTATTCAGGGCAATCAATCTTGGATTGCAACCTTTAATACAAACATTAAGGAAAACGACACTTTTATATACTTTGCTGGACATTTTTATGCAAAAGGATTGCCTGTCCCCAATGTATTAGCTATTAATCAAGATCATTCTATTTA
>CALPKD020000035.1 GCA_943324055.2 Chitinophaga pinensis | reverse complement strand
TCAATGAGTCAATTGTTAAAATAAGCTTCCCTTCAAAAAAAGGAAGAGGTGCAGAACAAATAAGATTAGGTGGTGCGGTAATAGGAAACAACTGGTCTGGAATAGGAACAGATGCGGTTGGAAACAAAACAACCTGGACGGCAGTGTTAACAGCACCAATGTCTGTAACGGCCGAAACTAAAAAAAATACTGACACATTAAAGGCTTTAGCGAAAGTTACCTTTCCGTTTACGGGATTTGGTAATGAAGTAATACCAACTCAAGAAACTATCTTAATTAAAAACGCAACCGTTTGGACAAACGAAAAAGAGGGTGTTTTACAAAATACAGACGTACTAATTAAAGCTGGTAAAATTGCAAAGGTTGGTAAAGAAATAAAAGAAGCTAGTGCAAGAATTATAGACGGAACAGGAAAACACGTGAGCGCAGGTATCATCGACGAACACTCACATATAGCAGCACTTTCAATTAACGAGGGGGCACAGTCTGTAACAAGTGAAGTACGTATTGGAGACAACATGAACCCCGAAGACATTAACATCTATCGTCAATTAAGTGGCGGTGTTACTTCTTCCCATATTCTTCATGGAAGCGCAAACACAATTGGAGGACAAACGCAATTAATTAAATTACGTTGGGGAACAACAGATGATGGACTTAAGTTTGCGGGTGCAGACCCGTTCATTAAATTTGCATTAGGCGAAAACGTGAAACGTACAACATCTACAAACAACAATCGATTCCCTGACACAAGAATGGGCGTTGAAGAAGTATTGAATGATGCGTTTGACAGAGCAGTGGATTATGAAAAAGCAATAAAAGCAAATCCTAATACAAGACGCGATTTAGAATTAGACGCACTTGTTGAAATATTAAATAAAAAACGTTTTATAACTTGTCATTCTTATGTACAACCAGAGATTACTTATGCAATGCGCGTCGGTGACAAGTATGGTTTTAAGTTTAATACGTTTACGCACATACTAGAAGGATATAAGGTTGCTGATAAAATGAAAGAACACGGTTCAAACGTTTCAACCTTCTCAGATTGGTATATGTATAAAACCGAAGTTCAGGACGCTATTGCATATAACGCATCTATAATGCATAAAGTAGGATTAAATGTATGTATCAATTCAGATGATGCCGAAATGGCGCGTCGTTTAAACCAAGAGGCCGCTAAGGTGGTTAAATATGGTGGTGTGTCTGAACAAGATGCATTAAAGATGGTAACACTAAACCCTGCTAAAGCACTACATATTTCAGACAAAGTAGGAAGTATTAAAGTAGGTAAAGACGGGGATGTAGTGTTATGGTCAGACAATCCTTTGAGTATTTATGCAGTTGCCGAAAAAACAATTGTAGACGGAGTTGTTTATTTTGACAGAGAAAAAGATACACAAACACGTAAAACAATTGCGGCCGAGAGGGCACGTTTGATTCAAAAAATGTTAGGGGACAAAAAAGCAGGGGCACCAATAAGACCGGCTATGCCAAGTCTTCAAACTATTTTATCTTGTGGTGACCACTCGCACGAAGATGGATTGGTAACTATTTACGAAACTTCAAAAGACTAAAATATGCAAAATAAATATTCAACTTTATTAATATTAACGCTTGCATTGTTTAATACAACGACAAGGGCTCAGGAAACGGTTTATCCAGCAGGACCACAAAAAAACACAACCGCAATAGTTCACGGTACCGTTCATGTTGGAAACGGAACCGTATTAACAGACGCAACAATTGTTTTTTCAAATGGTAAAATTACCTCAGTGGCAACAGGCGTACCTGCCCCTGCAGGAGCTACCATTGTGGATGCTACAGGCAAACAAGTTTATCCCGGGTTAATATTACCTAGTACAGATTTAGGATTAGTAGAAATTGGTTCTGGTGTTAGGGGATCCAATGATTTACAAGAAATAGGAGAGAACAATGCTAATATACACTCTATTGTATCCTACAACACGGATTCAAAAGTGATAAACAATCTACGCGCAAACGGTGTTTTATTGGCACACGTAGCGCCCGAAGGGGAACTGATAGAAGGACAATCAAGCGTGGTTCAGTTAGACGCTTGGAACTATGAAGACGCGGCATATAAAAAAGATATGGGTCAGTATATCACAATCCCCTCGCTAATTGTTAGAACAAGGGGTGGCCGAGGAATGATGAGACCACAATCAAGCGACCCTTTAAAAGAAGCGATGGATAAAGTAGAAACAATCAAAAAGTTTTTTACCGAAGCTAAAGCGTATATGCAAGAAAAAACACACGTTGCAAACAACTTAAAATTTGAAGCAGTACGTGGCTTGTTTGAAGGAAAACAAAAATTGTTTGTTCGTGCGAACGAGGTCAAGCAAATTTTAATTGCAATAGATCTTGGAAAAACTTTTGGATTTAGTACCGTAATTGTAGGTGGATCTGAAAGCTTTCAAATAGCCTCTATTTTAGCAGACAATAAAATACCAGTAATAATAAGCAACGAACACGCGCTACCGGCTACCGAAGACGACGATGTGGACCAGCCATATAAACTACCTGCACAATTAAGCAAAGCGGGTGTATTGATTGCATTAAATGACGAGAACGATAAGGCAAAACACATGAACATAAGCTTTAATGCAGGAACAGCAGCAGCATATGGACTAGATCGTGAAGCAGCGTTAAGTGCTATGACCCTAAATACCGCTAAAATATTGGGGATTGACGACCGCACAGGTTCGTTAGAGGCAGGAAAAGATGCAAATATTGTAATAAGTAATGGTGATATATTAGACATGCGTGGTAATCAGGTAATCAAAGCGTTTATACAAGGAAGAGATATTTCACTAGATAATAAACAAAAGCAATTAAACGAGCGCTTTAAGCAAAAATATAAGATTAACTAAGCCGTAGAGGACTAGAAAACACAATAGATTAAACCAAAATTAAACCTCTCAGTCGCGAAAGTGATGGGAGGTTTTTTATTAACTTAGCAGCATGGTTAAGAAGAAATTATTTTTACTAGACGCTTTGGCGCTTATATACAGGGCTTATTATGCACTAATACGCACACCAAGAATTACTACAACAGGAATAAATACCAATGCCCAATTTGGGTTTACCAATACCCTTTTAGAAATTATCAAAAAGGAAAACCCAACGCACATAGCAGTGTGTTTTGATACACATGCACCAACAGAGCGTCACACTGATTTTGCAGACTATAAAGCTAACAGACAAGAAGCTCCGGAAGATTTAATTAGCTCCCTTCCGCATATAAAGGCGATCATAGAGGGGTTTAACATTCCCGTAGTAGAATGTGATGGCTTTGAAGCAGATGACGTAATTGGAACCCTTGCCTGGCAGGCAGCTGATAAGGGGTATGAGGTTTATATGGTAACTCCAGATAAGGATTATGGACAATTACTAATACACCCTCATGTATTTATATGGAAGCCACCAGCGTTTGGGAATAAAGAAGAAATATTAACCGCAGAAAAGATATGCGAGAAATGGGATATCCAAAGAGTTGAACAAGTAGTAGATATGTTAGGATTAATGGGTGACGCTTCGGATAATATACCAGGGATTCCTGGCGTGGGTGAAAAAACCGCAGCAAAATTATTAAAGCTGTATGATACTCTTGAGGGGGTATTAGAAAACGCAGATAAGATTACAGGATCGATGGGAGAAAAAGTGCGTGCAGGAAAAGCCTCTGCAATAATGAGTAAAAAATTAGCAACCATTATTACCAACGTACCCGTACAATTTCATGAAGAAGATTATAAATTATCAGAAAAGAATGTAGACGCCTTAACGGAGATTTTTAATTTATTAGAATTTAAGACGCTTGGCAAACGTATACTAGGAAGTGATTTTGAAGTAATGACGCACGCAGCACCCGAGGTTCAAACCGACTTGTTTGGAAATGAAGTAAAAACAAAAAGAACAACTTTAAAAGCAAAAACTATTCACGTAAACGGTGACGAAGAACAAACGAATAATGAAACAGAGTCAACTGAAACAGAGGAAAACGAGGAAGCGTCTATTCAACTAGTTGTAAATAAAAATATTGCGAACACCCAACATCATTATGAGGCTGTGGTTGGAGACGAAGCCATTGAGAAACTGGTTACTACACTATTACAGCAAACCGAGATTTGTATTGATACTGAAACAACAGGAATTGATGCAAATAATGTACAGCTGGTGGGTCTAAGTTTTTCATTTAAAATTCATACAGGATTTTATTTACCGGTAAACAACGACGGGGACGGGGTTGATGGAGCGAGGCATATATTGAAAAAATTACAACCTCTTTTTGATGCAAAAAATATTACATGGATTGGACAAAATTTAAAATATGATTTTCTTGTTTTGAAATGGTATGGTATTGAGTTGCTTGGAAATACTTTTGATACCATGTTGGCACACTATGTAATAGAGCCAGAAGGTAGGCGGAGTATGAATTTGCTGAGTGCACAATTTTTAGGATATGAGCCTGTATCCATTGAAACACTAATTGGTAAAAAAGGGAAGAATCAAGGAAGCATGCGAGATGCGCCGCTTGAACAAATTACAGAATATGCCGCAGAGGATGCAGATATCACCTTGCAATTAAAAGAATGTTTTGAGCCACTTATTAAAAAGAAAGCGGTAACACGTGTATTTGAAGAAGTAGAAAATCCACTAGTACGTGTATTGGTTGACATGGAATACGAGGGGGTAAACGTGGATGTTAATTTCTTAAACGAATATAGCAAGGTGCTTGATGTGGAAGTTAAAAAATGTGAGGAGAGTGTATTTTCACAAGCGGGTGTTCGATTTAATTTAGCTTCCCCAAAACAATTGGGAGAGGTGTTGTTTGATATCTTAAAACTAGATGCAAAAGCAAAAAAAACAAAAACGGGTCAATATGCAACGGGGGAAGAGGTCTTGGCGAAGATGGCTGCAAAACATAAGATTGTTGATGACATCTTAAATTTTAGAGAACTCTCAAAATTAAAATCAACTTATGTAGACGCGCTACCAGAAATGATCAATCCTAAAACAGGGCGTGTTCATACAAGCTATGCGCAAGCGGTCGCAGTAACGGGACGTTTAAGTAGTACCAATCCTAACTTGCAAAATATCCCTATTCGTTCTGACCGTGGTAAAGAAATACGAAAAGCTTTTGTACCAAGACATCCAAGCCGGGTTTTGGTTAGTGCAGATTATTCTCAAATAGAATTAAGAATTGTTGCTGCGATAAGTGCAGATCCTAATATGTGTGAAGCGTTTAAATTAGGAAAGGATATTCACACAGCAACAGCAGCGAAGGTGTATGGGATAAACGAGGCTGATGTAACAAAGGAAATGAGGTATAAAGCAAAGAGTGTAAACTTTGGAATTATATATGGACAAGGGGCGTTTGGATTGGCCGAAAACTTGGGCATTTCTAGGACAGAGGCGAAAGAAATTATTGACAACTATAAAAAGGAGTTTCCAAATATCCAGTTATACATGGACGAACAAATCAATAAAGCAAAAGAACACGGATATGTAGAAACCTTAATGGGCAGGAAGAGGTGGCTAAGGGATATTAATAGTAGCAACTTTACGGTCCGTGGATTTGCTGAACGCAATGCCATTAACTCTCCAATACAAGGATCCGCTGCAGATATGATAAAGTTGGCAATGATTAAAGTGCACCATGAAATGAAGAAAAAGCACTGGGATTCAAAAATGATCTTACAAGTACACGATGAATTGGTGTTTGATGCAACCGAGGAAGAGCTTCCTGCTTTAAAAGAATTAATCATTGAGTGTATGACGAGTGCGATGGTACTACCAAACGGAGTGCCGGTGGAAGCCGAGGTGGGTGTTGGAAAAAACTGGCTAGAGGCGCATTAGGCTTTCTTTTTATAAACAGGCACTGTACTACAAGGTTCTCCGTACATGATACTCTTAACGGTTGGTTGTAATTTTTGTGTGATGGCAATATATGCAGCTTCTCCAATAGGCGTGTCACCACAACCCTTAACCACAATGCGTTGATCTGCGTAAGTATCCGTGTTTAATAGCGCAATGTTTTCTAATAAAACCCGTTCTCTCACCTTAGGCTCGTCCCCAAAATAAACACCTTTTGCAAAAGGCGTTAGCGCAGATACAATAAGCATGTTAGCCCACATTGGAATAATCGCATCTGTTGAGCAATAAATTCCTACAATCTTATCTTGATATTGAGTCCAGTCTAGCGCAGAAAGTGCGGCACGAAAATCTTTTTCTTTGAGAATAAGCTCCATGAATAAATAAGGCTTAATATCAAATAGTACAATTTCATTAACGGGAATAAAACTTGCAAGGTCTAGTGTAATTAATCCGCTTTCGGCTACCTTATTATTGAATGGCTCAGACATGAATCAAAATTAAGTAGAAAAATGCATAACCAATGAGTTGGGGTTTTCGAAATAAGAATAAAAAAGGCATAAAAAACCCCCGAAAATTCGGGGGTCCGTCAATCTTATAATTAAATGATCTAGTAAAGCTTAGAGCGATTGTCTACAATTGTAGCCGTTTTCTTTAAAGCAAGATTAGATCTAAAAAATACACTTCTTGTTCTTTGTAAAAGTTCGTCTGAGAAGGCGACTAGTTCTTGTTGTGCTGGTTTAGAACCAATGTTATTGACAGAAATTACAAAAACTCCCGTATTTCCCGCGATTGGCGCGCTTACTTTATTAAGCAACGACTTGTTAAATGCAGCGCCAAGTAATTTAGGTTCATTACCAATACCGGGAATCATTGAATAATTAAAGCTTAAACTGTCCGCAGCTTGAACACTTGATTTTGCATTCGCGGCGATTGCAGATAGATTGGCCCCCGTCATGCTTGTTTTAATTTTTTCTGCCTTCTTTTGGTCTTTAATAATGCCTTCTACCTGAGGGCGAGCTGATTCAACAGATGCTAAACCTGCTTTTTCTTCGTTTGTGATAATAGCCACAAAGTAGTTATCTCCAAACTCAAAAGGATCAGAAATATCGTTTAGGCCTTTTTCATACACCCAGCGCACCATTGTTCTTGCCTCTCCTATTCCTTGTACTTCAAAATCGTTTGGCTTAATACCCACTGCTGGTAAAACTTGTAATCCTTGTTTTACCGCATTTGCATTAAAGCTTTTTAAGTCTTTACTGGTTGCTGCGAATTGCGCAGCTGCACCAGAAGCGGTGTTTATTGTTTCGTTGCTTGGTAAAATCGGCTTGGATAAATAAGCAATTTTATACGCAGCAGATTTAGGTGTTTGTTTTAATATTTCAATAACGTGGTAACCAAAGTCTGTTTTTACAACCCCTTTTGTACCAACTGAATTATCAAAAGAGAAATCATTAAAAGCGGGAACCATTTGTGCTTGAGGGAACATTTCATATTTACCCCCCTTGGCTTTACTTCCTGCATCGTCTGAATATTGTTGAACCAACAAGTCAAAACTAGCACCGCCGTTTATTGCCAAACTAATGCTATCTGCTAATTTCTTAGCAACACTATCTAGTCTGATTACTTGTCCGTTTTGAGGATTTGAGGTTGCAATTAGTATATGTCTAACACTAACACTATCTGGCCATTGTTTAGTAGCGATAACTTTTGCAATCGTGAAATTTCTACCATCTACATAAGGACCATAGGTATTACCAATACCCGCATTAATGATAGAATCTTTTTGTGCAATCTTAATTGATTTAGCGCTGATGAAACTATTATAAAAAGGCATTTCGGTTCCTGCTTTATTTAAAAAAACGTTTACATCTGTTGTAGCTTTAAATTCTGGCTTAAGTATAAGAATTTCACTTAAAGCGTTTGCCGAATCGGCGCCAGTTGGAGAGGCGCTAAAACCAACATAACTAATACTTCTAGACCCTTCTTCTATTTGATAAGCAGCAGCATTGTTTTTTAAGTAGGTAGCAATTTCATCATTAGAAACTTTAATTGTAGAATCTGAAATAGAGGTGTAAGGAACACCTACAAATGAAATAGATGCAATTGTATTGGATTCGGAATATTGTTTTTCAGCCAACCATTTTGGCACCTGAACACCTTTAACAATTAAGGCTTGGAATTTATTTCTTAATCTATTTTCAATAGAAGGTGCTATGTAGAATTTTTCTATTTGATTAATCTGTTCGCTATTTTTACTTTTCTTAATTTGTGCAATTGCTTGCTTCGCATCATTAGGATTAAATACACCCGTTTCTTTATTAGTAAACTCTTGTCTAAAAGGAGATTCATTACCAAATAATATATCTGATAATTCTTTAGTACCTACAGTAAGTCCTAGTTTATCTTCTTCTGATTTAAATAAAAGACGATCTACTTCTTGAGACCATAAATAACCAATCATTTGTTCTCTCTTTACACCTTGTGAGGCATAGTTCTGAACTTGGATATCTAACTTTTCGTCAAATTCTGTTTTGTTGATTACTTCGCCGTTTACTTTTCCTAAAGTTGAAACATCGTTGCTTCTTTTACCTCTATTCGCACCGTCTTGTAAAATGAATGCAACTAAAGCGATTACGATAATTGTAAAAATGATCCAAGTACCTTTTTCTCTAATGTTCTGAATAATTGACATAGTTCGTTTATTATAATATATAAGGTT
>CALPKD020000034.1 GCA_943324055.2 Chitinophaga pinensis | reverse complement strand
CATGGCTAATTCATCCACTTCTACCTCAATCAATAAATCAATTTTTTTGTTGCTGTTTAACCAAGTCGCATAGCCGCCTTCCAAATAACCTTTGCTATTTGTAAAGCCGCCTTTTTCAAAATAAGCAATAACGGATGCTCCTAAAGTGTCGGGTAGTATAAATGCAATGGGCGTATCCTTTTCAATCAACCCCATCGCCACTGCATATTTTACAGTGGCGGGAGTGATGTGTAATGAGTTCGGGATATGACCATCCATCCATAATTCGGATGGCCTTGTATCAATAATTTGAACGCCTTCGTCACCAATAAGTGTTTCGAATTGTGCTAATGTTAAGGACATATTAACCAACTAGTTGTTCAACAAATTGGTTTACTTGTTCTAATCTACTGTAGTCTACTGTGTAGAAAATGAACTTGCCTTCTCTTGTAGTAATTACGATACCAGCTCTTCTCAAAATAGCAAGATGCTGTGAAGCAACTGATTGCTCAAGTCTCAATTTTACATAAATTTCTGTAACGGTCATTTTTTGATGCTCGTCAATAAGCTTCACAATCTGCTGACGTAGTTTGTGGTTTAATGCTCTTAAGATCATTGCTGCTTTTTTACTGTGCAGCAAATCAACTTTCAATGGTTCTTTTCCATTGGCAAGTTGTAGTTGTGGTAAGGATGAATTCATAACAATAATCAATTATTGGGGGGTTAAGAACTTTATAGTAACAACAAAGTTACAATAATAACTGTAACATATTTTTTTTTAATATATAATTTTGCTAAAATTAAACGGAAATTTGCCTTAAAATTGATAAGCGGTAGATTTTAATCCTAAACTGGCTTTTGGTAAAAATCTTTTAAATAGGAGGGGCTGCTGTAAGCAATATTTTCAAAAATTTGGGTATCCCATTTTGCGTTTGCTAGTTCCATGCAATCCTCTAATGAATAAACCCTTTCTGTAAAAAATAATTGAGGGTGTTGTAAGAGTGCTTTTGTTTTTTCAACACCGGAACCCACACATAAAACTGGACCTTGTACTAAAAGCGTCTCAAGGTACTGGGTATCTAAAACAATGGATTGTTCTTGTAAAATGTGTTGCTGTTGTTTATTTAAAATAGCACCAAATACTTCCATCCTTCTTGCATCTATCATTGCAAATATTTGCAAATTTTGACCTTGTTCCGTATATGAATGCGTGGATTTTGCAGCGTTCGATAAGAGTGTCAAAGTGGAGAGCCCGATAAGAGGTTTGCTTATTGCGTAGGCAATCCCCTTTGCACTCGCTAGTCCCACTCTTAAGCCAGTGTAACTTCCAGGCCCCATGGTTACCACTATTGCATCAATTTCGCTTAATTTTATTTGCGCTTTTGTTATTACTTTTTCAATAGCAACTTGTACAAAACTAGCATGTGTATTCGCGACTTCATTTTGTTCCATGGCCAACAACTCCTTGTTTTGGCTAATGCCAACCATTGCTTTTTCGCCAGCGGTATCTATAATTAGTAAAGTTGCCAAATTGTTTAAATTGTTTTGCAAAAATAGGTGGTGATTTGATAGAAAAATAAGAAATTGCAATTCTTAATCAAATAATATGTCAAAACAGATCATTCAGTCCAATAAAGTGCCTACGCCGATAGGTCCTTATAGTCAAGCGGTAATTGCAAATGGTTTTATGTTTGCTAGTGGCCAAGTAGCTTTCAACCCTGCTACCGGGGAGTTGGTTTTAGGAGATATCCAATCTGAAACCAAACAAGTGATGGAAAATATAAAGGCTATTTTAGAAGAAGCTAAATTGAGTTTCGCGCATGTGGTTAAAACAACCATATTCCTAAGTGATATGCAGTTATTTGCTCAAGTAAATGAAGTGTATGCTAGTTATTTTACCGCTGATTTTCCTGCACGTGAAACGGTAGCTGTAAAAACATTGCCAAGAAACGTAAATATTGAAGTTAGTATTACTGCAGTGGTAAACTTGTAGGGAGCTATTTTACAAGACACTGATAAGTTGTTGCAAATATCATTTGCTCATAGGGCTTCACTAATTGGAGCCCTATTTTAGTATTAAAACAATCTGGGGCACCACTTAAGTTTTCGATAGCAATACTTTTTCTATCAGGAGGTGTGTAAATTTGTAAATAGGAATATCCTTTAATGGGTTGAACCAAAAGGGTGTAACGATCGTTTTCAATAGTACATAAATTGTCACCTTCATTTTGAACGTATCCATTATCAAGGTCAATACCATTTAGTAATTTTCCTTGCTCAAACTGTTGCTCAGGTAGGATCTTACCAGTTGGCAATAGTGCCTCATCATATTCTAATTGACCTTCACAGGTAAATTTAAGTGTATAGGTATCCACATCCGATCCGAGGGTAAAATAGGGATGCCATCCGTCCATCATAGGAATGGGTTTGTTGGTATGATTGATAACGGTTGTTTGAACACACACTTTATTGTTTTTTTTCAAACTCCATGCTACTTCGATACTATAATCAAATGGGAAGCCTGCATCTGTTCCCATATAATCATATTTTAAAATAACGGTTCCTTCTGTTGCTGAAACATGGGAGGATTTAATCGTAAATGGGGCATCGTATAATATGCCATGAATGGCGTGATCGCCCAAATAAAATTTTTCAATTTGATATACCTTCTCCTGATAGGTATATTTTCCTTGGTTTAATCTACAGGCAAAAGGACTCATTTTGCCACTTTTAAATCCGTTGGCTTCAAATGCATCCCATCCCTTTGTGAAGTCATTCCCTGCTATGACGTTCATAGATGCTTGCTTGTCCTGCATGCTCCATGCATTTAAAAGTCCCCCTTTGGTGATAATGTCTATGCTATTATTTTGGGTGGAATCGCTAATTTTAATTAGTTCAAAAGTAGACAGGGGCTGTACTTTTATTGTAAAAGGCATGAGAATGTCATTTGAGGGTAAATTAAAACTATTCTATTAACTTTGGTAGGTAATGAATCAAAATATGAAAAAATACCTATTTTTCGGGTTCCTGCTAATTGCTTTCGTTGCGAATGCGCAAAAGACTTTAAAGTATGATAGTACTATGAAAATAGGAAAAGCAGGCTATCGCGTTTTTTGCATGAATCGATCCAATGAACAAAATGTATTAAATATTCGTCCAATTGGATTTAAAGCAGAAGTGAGAGAAGTAAATATTGAATTAAGAGCTAAGGTAAGTGCTGCAGAAATAGAAGATTTAAATAACGATGGATTCCCGGATTTGGTTATTTACCTACTTGATAACACAAACAAAACGACCTTATTCAGTATTGTGTCTAAAGAAAATGAAAGCTTGGAGCCAATCATCTTACCTGATATTATGAATGATATGCAGCTAAGTAAAGGGTATAGAGGAAACGATGAATTTAAATTAGTAGAGGGGATTCTGTTTAGAAAATTTCCAATCTATGAAGCAGACACAGCTATTAAAGCGCCCACCAATAAAGCGCGACAAATTATGTATCGTGTAATAAGATCAGATCAGCCTGGTAGCTGGAAATATAAGCCTTTCAAAAACTTTGAAATGGTGGTAGACAAAAAATAATAATTATTACTGTCCACTTGCAATTACAATCTTTCCAACACTTTTTTCATTGCCACTGTCGTCTCTTGTAAATACAAGATAAATTCCTGATGCCACTTTTCGCCCTTCATAGGTTTTCCCATTCCATACTGCTTGCCCGCCAAGTGATCTGGTTTGAAAAACAAGCATTCCATTTAAGTCAGTAATTTTTACTAAAGCGTTTTCAACCAAACCATTTAATGCAATTGGCCCCTCGTAATTCGGTGCAATAGGATTGGGATATATATGGATGGATTGTTGACTTCTAGCCTCTTGAGTCGCGGTGCCTCTGTAGCTCACCATACCCTTTTTTGTATTGATAAACACTTCTCCATTCAATGGTGCCACCATTATTTGAGTAATGCTATCGGAGGGGATTGGAGCATTACTCCTGTCAAATTGTGCTATGATTGTATTTCCGTCTGCACTCAACAACCAGGCGCCATTATTAGTTGCGATCCATTTTCTGTTGGCCCCGTCAACTGTGATTGCATTAATAGTTTCTTTCTGAAATAAGGTACCTAAGAACCCATTATTTAAAACGATAGGCAGGTCCGCATCACAAACTTCATTTGAAATATCTCCACAATTTATAATTCCGATACCGTTATCACTTCCCAGCCAAATACTTCCTAACTTATCTTCGGCGATGCAGGTAATAAAATTACTTGGCAAATTCCCGCTTCCTTTTGTGGTGGTCAATTTTTTCCAAGCAGCTGTTGTATAATTTTGAGTGGATTGATATACGTATATGCCCTGATGATTTGGGGCGGTCATCCATGCTTGTCCTGATTTACTTAGGATCATTCTTTTTATCCCTTTTTTAATAAAGTCACTAGGTGGTACAATCAATTCCCAATTATTATTTTTATAGATTAGGATTCCTTGCTCGTCTTTCATAACCCAAATATTTCCATTATCGCCAATGTGGATGTTGTTTAAATTGCCTTGTAAATTGCTCGGCAATATCGTTGATACTATATTGGCATTTTGATCATAGCGTACTAGATTATTATCACTTGTGAACCACCAGTTTTCGTTGAGTGGGTCAATAGCGCTTGATGTCAAATAAGGAAGCGTAGTATTTTTGATTTGAGTATAGTTTATCCATCCTAATGCTGAATAACTTGAAAATCCAGTTGCCTTATTACCAAATGGGGCTAATAGCGCATTGGAATTTATGAAACAGTCCCCTTCGATATTTTGAATGGGCCCTCCAATGGGTATCCAATTATTTGTTATATTTTTTTGAAGCAAACCTTTTGCACTATCTGCTATCCAATAAGTGCTTTCATCCAACAATAAATCTACAGGCATTGATAAAACAGTAGTGTCGATCAAGGTGGTAAGACGCTTGTCAGTATTTAATTTTATAACAGCTCCTTTATTGGTTTTATTACTCAGTGCAATCAGTAATCCGTCTCCGCCATCTTTAATGCAGTTTATTTTTTCCGTGATAAAGCCTATGATTGGCTGCGTACTTGGATATTGGTAAACAACTTTATTTGTATACGGATAGATTGTATTTTTTAAGCTCGTAATTTTTTGGATCCCCAATCCATTGTATCCTGGTAGATTATTCCATTGATTGGAATTGATCCAATTATTTTTTAAGGCAGTACTAAATATTCCATTTTCAGTGACTGCATATAAACTGTCTAAAGTGGTTGCTACTTGATAGGTAATGCTGGCTTGCCTATTGTTGTTGGGAAACCATGTATCTTTTATTTCGTGCTTTATTAAATCAACGACTACAATTCCGAAATTAGTGGAAACCAATGCCCAGTTGCCTATTAGGTATAAATCGTTGATTCCCTTATCGCTAAAAAGGTTGGTTAACTCGATATCTTTAAGCGAGTAAATTTGATCCCCCTTAATAATATCAATATTGCTATTCTCATAGGCTATCATTAACTGATTGGTTGCTTCGTGCCAACGTATCTTTTTAATACCTACTTCGTTTAAACCATTGGATTTTCCAATATATTCAATGGCGCCTTTGGGATCCACACTTACTAGCTGATACCAACTTGCTGCATAAATTTTGTCTCCTTTTACGACTTGTTGAATGGAGTGGTTATTGAAATGCTCCCTCCAAGTTCCTATCCCGCCAATACTATTTTGCGACCATCCTGCTAAACATGAAAAAAGGATTCCAATAGCTATCGTGATCCTCTTTTTCATATTGATTATTTATACGCTTTATAAATAGCCTCTTGAATTTTTGGTCTCAGGCTTAATTCACTAAATGCTTTATTGTCTCTTGTTGGATAGACTCTATTTGAAAGGAATACAAATAATAAGCCACTTTCAGGATCTGCCCACACGCATGTTCCGGTGAAACCAGTGTGTCCAAACGTGGAAGGGGAGGGGCTTAAACTTGGATAAGGATCCTTGCTGGTTGCGTTGTTTTTTTCTGGTTTATCAAACCCAAGACCACGTCGGCTATTGGATGTATTATATGCAGTGAACGCTTCAATCGTGCTTGCTTGTAAGTATTGTTTTCCTTGCCAATTTCCTTTGTTCAGTAACATTAAATAGAGCTTTGCTAAATCCGTTGCATTACTAAATAAGCCCGCATGTCCTGCAATGCCACCCATCACCGAAGCTCCTTCGTCATGCACAGCACCTCTTATTAATTCATGTCTATAATAATTGTCTACTTCCGAAGCTGCGATATTATTAATACTTGTTTTTTGTAGTGGTAAAAATCCAGTGGATTGCATTCCCATTGGGCTATAAAAACTTTGCGTCGCATACTCATTTAATGACATGCCCGTTACCTGCTCCACAATTTGCCCTAGAAAAATGAAGTCATTATCACTGTATACATATTTCCCTGGGGTAGTAACTGTGCTCCTTAATATTTTTTGTTGAATCGTATCTGTCCAGCTATTGAGTAAGTATTTGTTGGGCGTAATCATCTTTTGATGCTTACTATCGGGAACATTTGTTACGAGTCCTGTTATAAAACTGCCATCTTTGTTTAAAAGGGATTCGTAAAACTTAATGTAAGGATACAGTCCCGCTTGATGAAGCAGTAAATCCTTTAAAGTGATGTGTGCTTTTTGATTTCCGATTACCCATGGCAAATAATCGCCGATGGTTTTATTAATATCCACTTTCCCTTCATCTACTAGTTTCATAATAGACACTGTGGATGCACTTACTTTGGTTACTGATGCTAAATCATAATAGGTGTCTAGTGTTACAGGGGCCGATCCTTCACCCGCTGTAAGTCCATATGCTTTATTAAAAACAATTTTATGATCCTTCGCAACTAATACTTGACACCCTGGTATTGCTTTTTTTGCTATCGCGTCTTGAACTAGTGAATCTATCACTGATAATTTATCATTTTCAATAATAGCAGGTGCGGTTGGTTTTAATGTTGCTGTGTAACTATTGCTGAAAAGTAATTCGTCACTTACTGACACGGGTAATTGGCCTGTAGCTTGCATTTTGCCTAACATCCAGTTTAATACTGCTTTTTGAGTGTACTCATTATCCTCATAAGCGAATAAAATATTTTGAATATTTTTAAAGTTGCCTACTGCATAAGGGTTGCCTAAAATTACATGTATCCAATTTTGTGGATGGGGTTCGTTTAAAAATTTGATAAGTACTGGAGGTATCTCAAAATTGTTGGCAGGTCGTCTGCTATAGTTATGTAACCCTACGATTACTTGATCATAATTTGCAATGCTATTTTTGATTGCGGCTAAGTTGTTACTATCCTTAGCGGTAACATAAAATATAGTTACGTTGTATTTTAATGCAAGTTCCTTTGTTAACAAAGTAGGTCCTCCAACATTTAATGCGATGTAAGCAGTTTTTTTATTGGAGATTAAATCAGGTAATAGGTTGGATCTTAAATAGGTTAAGGACTGTGTTGCCATTTCAGCCTTCAATACACCTACTGAAGCATTTAAGTCAGCCAGTAAATTAGTTGTATCAATTGTTTGTATGTTACTTAGACCATATTGGTATTTTGCATTCAATACTTTTTTTACTTTCTCCTTAATGTCACTTCGCTTTAATCTTCTTTCTTTAATTGCTAATCTGATTTTAGAAATTGATAAATCGATATTGCCTGGTAAACAAAGCATATCATTTCCCGCAATCAGGGATTGCGCACTAGATTCACCTTGAGGGAAATTATCTGCAATCGCTTTCATATCAATAGCGTCAGTAACGCTGATACCTTTAAACCCGAGCTCTTTTCTTAATAAACCATTTACAGCTTTAGGAGATAAGGAAGTGGCAAACTTTGGAGTGTTGTCTATCGCAGGTACCGATAGATGAGCGACCATAACGGATCCAATACCCGCATCGATTAAAGCCTTAAATGGCATTAGTTCCATGGAATCTAATTGAGCCCTTGTTTTATTAATTACGGGTAACTCTAAATGAGAATCAACGGTTACATCTCCATGTCCTGGAAAATGTTTTGCCGTTGCCATCACCCCGTTGTCTTGCATGCCTTTCATATAAGCAACACCATGTGTGATGACTCTTTCAATATTTTGACCAAAACTACGATCGTTGATTACGGGGTTGCCCGGATTATTATTTACATCAATATCTGGCGCATAGTTTACTTGTATACCTAGTCTTTTACATTGTGCTGCAACGGCCGCACCCATTTGATAAATCAAATTGGACGATTCTATAGCACCTAATGAGAGTTGTCTTGGAAACATATCTACACTGTCCAAACGCATGCCTACACCCCATTCTGCATCCATTGTAATTAACAAAGGAGTCTTTGCAATCGATTGAAAATGGTTGGTTTGCAAGGCTTCTCTTATAGGGCCTCCCTGAAAAAAACAAAGTCCTCCTACATTGTATTTTTTTATAACCTTACTTAAGCTATCTACTTTTTTTGCATCCCATGCACTATGTGCTCGAATGACCATAAGCTGCGCAATCTTTTCATTTAGGGATAAAGAAGCGTATTGTTTTCTGACCCATTTTTTTTGTTCTCTACTTTGCGCTTGAATGCTACTAATACAAACAAAACAAATAAGAACAGTAAGTATCATTTTTTTCATCTCTACAATTTTTATCATAATAACTTTTGAGGGGGGGGGT
>CALPKD020000033.1 GCA_943324055.2 Chitinophaga pinensis | reverse complement strand
TTATTTTTGAACCTCCACTCCATTGGAGATAATTTTAAAGAAGACATCCGGATAAGCGTTTATTTGAGAACCTCCGACAAAACTAGTATTGGTAAGATTCAACAATTTATTGCTGGTCAAGACTATGCAAAAAATGTAGAATATGTAGACAAGGAAAAGGCGAAGCTCATTTGGAATAAGGAAAATAATGAGGACTGGGCTAAAATTTTGGATTTCAATCCCCTTCCCGAAAGTGTTGATTTTTTTGCCAAGGCAGATTATGTAAATACGGATAGCCTTACAAAGATTAGTACCGCAATTGAAAATCAATTTAAAACGGAAGTTGCTGACATTCAATATCCAAAGAGTTTAGTGACCAACCTAAATGAAAGAGCCACCAAACTTGGATTGATCTTTTTGGTCCTGTCTGTTATCCTATGCATTATTGTAATTATCAGTATCGACAATACCATTCGATTGGCTATGTTTAGTAATCGTTTTTTAATCAAAACGATGCAAATGGTAGGTGCAACACGTAAGTTTATCTCCAAGCCCTTAATGATAAGAGCTTTGTTGAATGGGTTAATTAGCGCCTTTATTTCGATCTTCCTATTGTTTGGTCTAATCCAGTGGGCTACCATGCAATTTCCACAGCTTGGTACACTTCAAAGTTTCGGAAACAATGTATTACTATTTGGAGGCCTTATATTTTTAGGCGTTGGCATTTCGGTTTTTAGTACCTACCGAAGTGTATTGAAATATTTGAAAATGAAATTAGATGAACTGTATTAATACTTACCCTACATTACACTATTAAAACTTTGCTATGAATCAAAAAAATAAAAAATCATTGGACTTTTTTGGTAAACAAAATTACATTTGGATGCTTGTTGGCGCTGCACTAATATTAATCGGCATGCTATTAATGTCAGGCGGGAAAAGCACCGACCCCAATGTATTTAACGCAGCCGAAGTGTATTCATTCCGTAGAATCACACTTGCGCCTATTTTAATTATAGCAGGTTTTTGCGTTGAAATATTTGCAATTTTCAAGAAGCACTAATCATAACTCACTACTCAAAAAGCGATGAACTTCATCGCTTTTTTAATTTAAACCTACTGCACAAATGGACTTATTTCAAGCTATCGCAATCGCAATTATCGAAGGAATCACCGAATTCTTACCCATCTCTAGCACGGCGCACATGAAATTTGCAAATCCTTTTTTAGGGATTACGAATACCCCATTTGTTGAACTATTTGAAATCGTAATTCAACTCGCGGCCATTGCTTCTGTGGTTGTAATTTATTATAAAAGATTTTTTAATTTTAAACATTACTCCTTTTATTTAAAATTAATTGTAGCAGTTATTCCAGCGCTAATTTTTGGCGCGCTTTTAAAAAAACATATAGATGCCGCATTGGGCAACTTATGGTTTATATCAGGTGTAATGATTGGAGGTGGAATCCTATTACTTTTCATTGATCGACTTTTCAGTAAAAGTATTATGGAGCAGGAAGAACTAACTTATAAGCAATCTTTTGTAGTGGGATGTTTTCAAGTATTATCCATATTATTTCCAGGATTGAGTCGTAGTGCTGCCACTATCATTGGAGGGATGAGCCAAAAATTAACTAAAAAGACAGCTGCTGAATTTTCTTTTTTCTTAGCTGTTCCCACGATGTTAGCCGCATCAGCGAAAAGTACTTTAGATGTATATCAAGACCATCCAGAAGTGTTAAACAATGGCAACCTATTTACTTTGCTGATTGGCGGAATTATCGCCTTCTTGGTCGCTTTGATTTCCGTTAAATTCTTTATTCAATTTGTGCAAAAAAGAGGATTTGCGCTATTTGGCTGGTATAGAATCGCTTTAGGACTTACCATTATGGCCTTACTCTATACTAAGTACCTATAGGAGACTTGCAATTTTATCTGTATTTTTAAAAATACAAACCCCTAGTGATATGCATACGGCATCAAAAAAAGTAGTACACAGTTGGACCATGTATGATTGGGCCAATAGTGTTTATAGCCTTGTAATAACTTCCACCATTTTCCCTGCTTACTATGAAGCAGTTACAAGTGACGGCAACGATAGTACTTACATTGATAAAGTACATATCGGGCCTTTTGAATTCGTCAATACTGCGCTTTATAATTATGCGCTAGCTATTGCTTTTGTAATAGTGGCAATCATTTCGCCACTACTCTCTTCTATCGCAGATTACAAAGGCAACAAAAAACAATTTTTACAGTTCTTCTGTACCATGGGCAGCTTAGCCTGCGCATCCTTATATTTTTTTGATCGAGATCATGTAAACGGAGGATTGGTTTCTGTAATTATTGCTTGCGTAGGCTTTTGGGGAAGTTTAGTTTTTTACAATTCCTACTTACCTGAAATTGCAGCACCCGAAGATAGAGACAGAATTAGTGCTAAAGGATTTACTATGGGATATATTGGATCTGTTATTTTACAAATAATTTGTTTTGTATTTGTTTTAAAACCTGAATTATTTGGAATCACAGTTGGGAAAGCATCTCAAATATCTTTTTTATGAGTTGGGGTATGGTGGTTTGGATTTGGACAATATTATATTTCCAAATTACCTGCAGGAATAAGCATTGAAGTAGAGGGAAAGAAGTCCGGCTTAATTACTGCTGGCTATGCCGAGCTACATAAGGTTTGGTTACAGCTAAGGCATTTGCCCATTTTGAAAAGATTCCTTTCTGCCTTTTTTTTCTACAATATGGGAGTTCAAACTATCATGTTAGCAGCTACCCTTTATGGCAAGAGTGAATTAAATATTCCTACTACCAACTTAATTATCGCAATACTTATTATTCAATTAGTAGCGATTCCTGGCGCCTACTTTATGGCCAAACTTGCGAGCAGTTGGGGTAATTTTAATACCCTTATGGTGGCAGTACTTATTTGGATTGGCGCTTGTGTGGTTGGATATTTTATACCTAGAGATGGAGTGGTGCAGTTTTATAGCTTAGCGATTCTGGTAGGTTTTGTAATGGGCGGAATACAGTCAGTAAGTCGCAGCACTTACGCTAAATTAATGCCTGAAACACACGACACAACCAGCTTCTTTAGCTTTTATGATGTCACCGAAAAAATTGCAATTGTAATTGGCATGTTTAGCTTTGGACTGATTAACGAAATCACTGGCTCTCAACGCAATTCAGTATTAGCACTTTGTATTTTTTTTATTATAGGATTCATCTTACTTTATCGTACCTCAAAGCAAACGGAAAATGCAATTATATAGCATCTCTACAGGGAAATTTAAATTAGATGGCGGCGCTATGTTTGGTGTCGTTCCAAAATCAATTTGGAATAGAACTAACCCGGCGGATGAAAATAATTTATGCACCTGGGCCTTAAGATGCTTATTGGTAATTGAGGGTGATCGCAAAATATTGATAGATACTGGTATGGGAAACAAACAGGATGCAAAGTTTTTTAGCCATTACCATCCACACGAAACAGTAGATTTAAACACAGCACTTAACAAATTGAATATTGCTGCAAACGATATTACAGACGTTTTGCTCACACATTTGCATTTTGACCATGTTGGAGGGGCGATCAATAAGCAAGAAGAAGACCTTATACCAGCATTTCCAAATGCTACTTATTGGGTAAGTGAACCTCAATGGGAATTGGCGATGCATCCAAATAAAAGGGAACGCGCCTCATTCCTAAATGAAAACATTCTGCCGTTAAAAGCAGCTGGCAATTTAAAGCTTATTAGCATTCCGCCTTTCAAAAGCGATACTTCTTTGCAGGAGATTTACTTTAGCAATAGTATAAGCTGCTATGTGGTAAATGGACACACCCAAGGCATGTTGTTGCCAAAAATTCAAACCAAATCAGGAACGATCGTTTATATGGCGGACCTTTTACCGAGCGTTGGACACCTCCCAATTCCTTATGTAATGGGATATGATATGCAACCTTTAGTCACATTAAATGAAAAGGAACTGTTTTTAAATGATGCCCTAAAAAATAATTATACTTTATTTTTTGAACACGATCCAATAAACGAATGTTGCAACTTACAACATACTGAAAAAGGAATTCGGGTATTAGAAACATTTGAGCTTCCAAAATAATAATACCTATTCTTCCCTTACAAGCCCAATAAGGGAAGTTAGAGGATGTCTGAGATTCTCATATCCAACCATATCCACTTTAATGGACCCTACTATAATTGGTGTTTCTATTCTTACAGGAATGTGATTTTCATCGTCAGTCACCCAAATAGTCATTTTCTCTCCCCCTTCAAACACGGTTCCCTTCACTAATAAAGGGGCAATTTTAATTGCTTTAAATTTCCCATATCTAGTTGTTATCACATCCCTACCCAAGTATTTGAAATAAGAAGGGTACAGTTCCTTATCTAAAAAAAAGCTTAAGAATATTTTATCATTCATTTGAACATTCGAGTAATTAATATTCCTAGCAGCATATACTGCACTTATAACATCATGTGTACAATCTGCTGTCTTATAGGTTTCACTAGACGAAGTCGCAGTCTTATCTTTTTGATTGAATAAGATGGATTCATTTTTATGAAATCCACCTTCATTGATTTGTCTTGTAAATTGGTAAGGCAGCATAGATTTTGCATCTACTATACTTTCATATTTGTCTCTCACTTTAAATATCCAGTCATATTTAGTATTCGAATTTCCAGTGGCTGTAAAAATAAAAGCGTCTGCCCCATTCCAAATAGAGGCCTGTGTTGAAAATTCAGCCTTCCCCGCATTCACATACAAGCCTATTACATTGTAATAAATATTGTAGTGAATTTTTTCGCCTGGTGCAAATGAATTATTTATTTGATTGCATACTCCACTTGATTTTGGAGAAATTAAACTCAATAAATTAAAAAATATATAAAGTATGTACATATTAGTTTGTCTGTATTAAAGGAGATACAAAATTATCGATTTAATCGGAAACCTAACAATAGTAGCGTTCCTATTATTGCAGGCAATAAAAAATTAACAACCCAAATTAATGATGACAAAGACACTATCATTATTTGATTGTGATACCAAGGTGCTAGAATTAATAATAACAATTGACCTCTTACGACTAATTCCGTAATACTTATTGTAGGCAAGATAGTTAGACATATGAATAAAACTGCAACTGATGATACTAAACTAAAGATAGGAATGTCCATTCCAAGCATTTGAGCCGCCCATAGGTATTGAGCAGTAAAAACAAGGTATCTTAGAAAAGAGAGCAAAAGCAAGCTCGCCTTAGCAGGAGTAGGAATCTGTATCCTATTTAAAACCGCAGCACGTCCGGAAAATTGTTTCCTGTAAAAAAATAAAAAGAACGCACCAACTGATAACAATGGAGCAACCCATTTTAACCAAGGCAAAAAAGGAAGATTCCAAAATAGGGCAATACTCCCCATTAAAATGGTAATTAGCAATTGTGCATAGGAAGTCCAAGCCATTTGTGCAACCCCAAGCGCTTTGTTTCCTTTGTCTAAAAAAATTGTTCTTCCAATATACTCCCCAACCCTATTTGGTGTAAAAAAAGCAAACGCTTGACCCACAAAAACACTACCTACCGATTTTGCAAAGGAGATGGTGTTATTTTTTTGAACCAATTGTTTCCACTTGATGGATTCGATTAAAAAATTACACCCCATTAACGCCAGTAGCAGCACCCAATCATAAAAAGGAATTAGTTCAAACTGCGCACGAATTTGGCTTCCATATTCCAGCCAATTTTCATGTGCAAGCACTTTTGTATAAATCGCAATACTGCACACAATGAATAATAAAAAGCCTAGGCTTTTTTTACCATAGGTCATTAAATTATATACTGCTGTTTTGATCATACTGAGTAAAGTTCGGATTTTGGAATGATATATGTAACTTTATTGCACATGTCAAAATCACCCATTATTTTAGGAATTGATCCAGGGACTCAAATACTAGGCTACGCGCTTTTAAAAGGTGGTGCACAACCCGCGTTGATTGAAATGGATGTACTTAAGCTTACCAAGGAAAAAGATATATATGCACGTCTGCAAATGATTCATGCTAGAATTATTGAACTCATTGAATTACATAAACCCACACATTTTGCCATTGAGGCTCCCTTTTTTGGAAAAAACGTACAAAGCATGCTCAAACTAGGACGTGCGCAAGGGGTAGCGATTGCTGCAGCAATGCAATATAAACTTCCCGTAACTGAATATGCTCCAAAAAAGGTAAAGCAGTCTATTACGGGAAACGGAAACGCCGATAAAGATATGGTTTGGAAAATGCTAGAACGCGTTTTAAAATTAGAAAAACAACCTAAGTATTATGACGCAACAGATGCACTAGGCGTGGCGTTATGCCATTGGTATCAAATAAGCAGTCCTGTATTACCTACTGCCAAGGGGCTAAAAGGATGGGAAGCATTTCTTGCAAAAAATCCAGGTCGGGTTAAAATTAAATAGACGCTATATTACGAATAATACGTTCTTGGATTTCAATGAATTCGGCAGGGGTAAATGAAAGTTTTGGATTTGAAAAATCAATGTCAGCTGCTTTATTTATTGGAATCAAATGAACGTGTGCATGTGGCACTTCAAGCCCAACTGTAACCATACTTACTCGATTGCAATCAAATGCAGTTTCAATGGCTTTAGCGATCGGCTTTACAAAATGCATGAGTTCATTTAAATACGCATCTGGCACATCAAATATTTTATCCACTTCCACTTTAGGCACGACGAGTGTATGTCCTTGCTGCAAAGGAAATATATCTAAGAACGCAAAAAACTTTTCATTCTCTGCAATTTTATAAGATGGTATTTGACCTTGTATAATTTTTGAAAAAATAGTCATACGCGTAATTTGTATTTAAAATTACAGCTTAATCCTAGATATAACAAAGCCCTCGCTAAATGAATAACGAGGGCTTAAAAAAAGATTCACCTTAAACGGTAATATTCTCTACTTTAAATTTCATAATACCATTAGGCACTTGCACTTCCGCAATTTCGCCTACTTTTTTACCCAACAAGCCTTTACCAATTGGCGAGGATGCTGAAATTTTACCCGCTTTCAAATCTGCTTCTTTTTCACCAACCAACTGATACGTGATTGTTTTTTTAGTTACTTGATTCGTAATCGTCACCTTTGTTAAAATGGTTACTTTACTGGTATCAATGGTACTAGTATCTACAATTTTGGAATTGGATATTGCTGCTTCTAATTGTTTTATTTTAGCTTCTAGCATGCCTTGTGCCTCCTTCGCTGAATCATATTCAGCGTTTTCCTTCAAGTCACCTTTTTCTCTCGCTTCTCCAATTGCTCTTGAAGCAGCTGGACGATCAATTGATTTCATACGTTGAAGTTCTTCACGCATTTTATCAAAAGTCTCTTGTGTTACATAAACTGTTATGTCGCTCATACCGTCTGTTTAGATATATAAAAAAAATACAACGCCACATAATTGTAGCGTTGCAGTGTACAAAGATATTAAATTAGGGTCAAATAATGCTTAATTTCTCTAATATGATCTTGGCCATCCTTTGATAGGCTTCGTGGCTATAACCAGCAATATGAGGAGTTGCGATAAAATTAGGGTGTGCTATTAACCCAGCCAATAACTGCTTTTCTGGCTCAGAATAGGCAGCTAATTGCTCATTTTCCATCACATCTAGTCCTGCGCCTCTAATTTTTTGACTTTGAAGTGCCTTTAAGACGGCCTTACTTGAACTCACTTGTCCTCGACAAGTGCTTATAAAATAGGGTCTTTGCTTACACGCTTCAAAAAAAGCATCATTTGCATAATGATGGGTCAGCTCAGTCAATGGCAGATGCAAACTAATTACCTCTGCTTGTTGTAGTATGGTCTCGACACTCACCGATTTTATTCGGTCGTTTTCAAAATTCGATTCATATAAATCATGTGCCAATATCTCAACGTCAAAGCCAGCCAATACTTTTGCAAAAGCGCCTCCTGTATTTCCTAAGCCAATGATACCTACTTTTTTGCCAGTCAATTCATCCGCCCTATTGGCATCACGTATCCATTTTCCCGCTTTTATTTCATCATAACTACTATGAATCCGATTCATTAAACTTAACAGTAAACCCAATGTATGTTCTCCGACAGTTGTCCTATTGCCTTCGGGACTACTTTCACATTGGATGCCCTTGCTATTTGCATAAGGAACATCCATCAACTCCATGCCACTTCCAAGTCGACCAATCCATTTTAAATCGCTTGCTTGGTCTAACAAAGCGGCATCTACTTTTATTCGAGTAGTAACGATTAACCCATGAGCAGTTTTGATACGTACTAACAAATCGGCATAGCTTATTGCTGGTTCATATACCACTTCGAATCCCTTTTCTTGTAAAGTATTTACTAAAAAAGGATGCACGGGTGCAGTAATAATTACTTGTAATGCCATATTCATTAATCGTTGTGCATTTTAAATGTAAGTGCTGCATAATCTTGATAAGTAAGGTTTTCAGCTCTTTTTGTAAAGATAGGGTCTTCCAGTTGTGCAGGGGTAAAATAAGGCTTCAACGGATTTCTTAACATTTTCCTTCGTTGTCCAAAAGCCATTTTAACAATATGATAAAAACTTTTCTCTGACGCTAATTCAGGGAACGTATCTTTTCTTTTTAACTGAATTACACCACTCATTACCTTTGGCGGTG
>CALPKD020000032.1 GCA_943324055.2 Chitinophaga pinensis | reverse complement strand
GTTGGATGCAATGTTTACTTGTGCTATTTGCGCAAGGAAAAAACTATCAGACCGAATCATCGTTGCTAACTTTAAAACATCCTTTAACAACACACTGTCTGGTTTAGATAAATGTTCTTGATCAGACGGGAAGCCAGTGAATACTGGAAGACGCATCACCGACAATTGTTTCAATGGCAAACGTGTGGCAGTAGAATCAATAAAAAAAGAACTGCCTGATGCTGTGAAAATTCTTGCAATTGGCACTCTTTGCTCTATCCTTACCTGAACCTGTTGTTGATTGTCAATGAAAATTTCGGCGTGTCGCACCCACTTAATATTAGTTAACGTTTTTTCAATTTGTATTAAGTTCAGTGCGATAATTGGTACTCCCTTTTTTACACCCTGATCACTCAATAATGCTTTGATCTCCATCTCGTCCATAAACAAAATAGCAGTATTGTCTCCCACTAATTCAATTTGCACGCCAGTGCATTTTTTTTGACCCTTGGCCTGCCATGCAAATACAAATAGTACCACTAGCGCTACACCTGCAATGCTCCACAATACTTTACCTAATATATTTTTCCAGTCCTTCATTATTTATTTGTAATTATATCCTTAACTTTTGTGATACACGCATCAATATCCCCAGCACCTGCCATTACAATTAACTTGTCAGTTGAGGATGCTGCCCATTCAAATAAGGCTTCCTTAGACATTACTTTTTTATTCGTCAGCTTCATTTTGTCTATCAGCATATCACTTGTAACACCTTGTATTGGCAATTCTCTAGCAGGATAAATAGGTAATAAAATAACCTCATCTGCTTTATCCAAAGTGGAAACAAACCCGTCACATTGATCCTGTGTTCTGCTATATAAATGTGGCTGAAATACCAAGACCATTTTCTCGCCAGGGTAAATACTTCTCACCCCACTAATTAATGCGTTCAACTCCTCAGGGTGATGTGCATAATCATCAATCAACACTTTGCTAGGTGTTTTAATTTTGTATTCAAATCGTCTCTTTACTCCTTTAAAGGCAGCAACTGCTTCTTTGATTTTTTCTGTATCTATGTTTAAAGACAATGCAATAGCAATAGCGGCAGTTGCATTTTCCACATTATGCAATCCACCCATATTCAGCACTACGTCTTTTATGACACCATCTGGATGGACCAAGTCAAAATGATAAGAACCGTCCACTACTTTTAAATTACTCGTATGGTAGGAAGCTTCGTGCTGATCATATGCATAAGTCCATATCGTTTTATTCGTTGAACTTGTATTTACAGTGGTTCCTAATTTTTGAATTAGGATACCGCCGTCTTTTATCTTGTCCGCATATTGTCCAAATGCTTTTAGTACTTCGGCTGCTGTTCCATAAATATCCAAATGGTCTGGATCCACTGCTGTGATCACTGCAATATTCGGAGATAGTTTTAAAAAGCTTCTATCATATTCATCTGCTTCAACAACCACTACATTTTTTTCATCACTCCAAAAGTTGGTATCATAATTAGAGGCAATACCCCCTAAAAATGCATTACAACCATACCCAGTGTGTCGTAATATATGCGCCGTCATCGAAGTGGTAGTAGTTTTGCCGTGTGTACCTGCAATTCCAATGGTAAACGCGTTTTCTGTAATCCAATTTAACACATCACTTCGCTTTACCACATTGTACCCGTTGTCTCTATAATAGTTTAATTCTGCATGCGAATCCGGTATCGCTGGAGTATATACAATTACTGTAGCAGTTTTATCTATCTGTTGTATATCGTCCTCAAAATGTATTTTTATACCTTCTTTTTCTAAATCAGCGGTAAGGGGTGTAGGCGTTTTATCGTAACCAGCAACCAGTACACCCTGTGTATTAAAATATCTAGCAAGTGCACTCATTCCTATTCCGCCAATGCCAATGAAATAGATGCTTTTAATATTTGTTAATGGATTCATGCTCGTTTCTTTTATACTATTTAGATATGTATTCTATAATTTGTTTTGCAATCATTTCATCTGCATTCACCAATGCAAATGCTTTTATGTTTTCTTGCATTTTTTCGATTGTCGAATGATCGTTAATTAGTTGTAATAATGTTGGCAATAGCTTTTCATTCACTTCGCTATCTTTTACAATCAACGCAGCACCCTTATTTACTAGCGCCATTGCGTTAAATGTTTGATGATCCTCCGCAGCAAAAGGATACGGAACAAAGACAGCAGCTTTGCCAGTAATACTAATTTCCGAAACTGCCATTGCCCCCGACCTACTCACTATGATATCTGCTGCAGTATAAGCTGCACTCATATTATCAATGAAAGAGCTTACATACACATTCGGAAAAGAACTTGCAGCTTTTAAATAAGCCGCCGCTCCAGGCTTACCAGTTTGCCAAATAAGTTGTATGTTATTTTTAAGAAAATCAGATAACCCTTTTTGGATTGCACCATTGATCGATTTCGCACCTAGACTACCACCTACAATTAAAATTGTTTTTCGGGTTGGTAGTAACCCAAATTGCAATAAAGCCGCCTCTTTTGAATAACTCGCTTCCACAATATTTTTTCGGATAGGATTACCCGTGACAACTATTTTACCCGAAGGGAAAAAAGATTCCATTCCCGAGGTACCTGTAAATATTTTTGTTGCATTTTGAGCCAACCATTGATTTGATTTTCCAGCAAACGCATTTGACTCGTGAATAAAGGTAGGTATTGACTTAGCCTGTGCAAATTTCAATACAGGGAAACTTGAATAGCCCCCAACCCCAAAAACCGCATTCGGCTTAAAAGAATTAAATATTTTACGTACTTGAAAAAAGCTTTTGATTAATTTAAAAGGAAGTGTAATATTTTTGAGAAGACTACTTCGATTTAATCCAGCGATTGTCAATCCTTTAATTTCAAATCCTGCATTCGGTACTTTTTCCATCTCCATTTTACCAGATGCCCCTACAAACAAAATAGCAGCATTGGGATGTATTTGCTGAATCGCTTGCGCAACAGCAATCGCCGGGAATATATGCCCGCCGGTACCGCCACCCGCTATGATGATGCGTAATTGTTTATGCTGTGGGTTGGATGTCATTTTGAAGCGTATCTGTTTCGTTTGGTATTTCAATGTCAGTTTCCTCGGGCGCCTTGCCCTCTAATTGTTCCACGTTTCTTGCTACACTTAATATTAAACCGATAGAGCAGCATGTAAAGATGAACGAACTACCTCCCATACTCACAAGCGGCAAGGTGACCCCAGTTACTGGAACAATATTCACATTCACTGCCATATTTGCTACTGCTTGTATAGCCAAAGTAAAGCTGAGTCCTAAAGCAAGGAATGCACCAAATGCATAAGGACATCTCCTAAAAATTCTGATACATCTAAATAAGAATACTAAATAAATAAATACAATAAATGCACCTCCTATTAAACCATACTCCTCGATAATGATGGAGTAAATAAAATCGTTATAAGCTTGCGGTAAAAAATTACGTTGTCTGCTATTACCTGGACCAAGACCAAAAAATATTCCCCCATTTGCAATAGCAATTTTTGCTTGCTGTACTTGATAAGGTACTTCCTTGTCTTTCGCATACATAAAATCCTGTACCCTACTCACCCAGGTTCCAAATCGGCCAAAGCTTTTCATCTTCTCTGCAACCACCGGCTTTCCCAGTTCTGATTTACTAGAATGTGTCGCCATTGCAACACTTATTATAATTGCAACTGGAATCATCGCAATCCCAATTGTTAACATGATATGCTTAAAGCTTACACGCCCAATAAACATCAATAACATAGCGGTTGCCCCTGTTAATAATGCATTGGACAAGTTGGCCGGCATAATCAAACCACAAATAACAAGCACCGGCCAAAGTACCGGCCAAAACCCTTTCTTAAAATCTTTAATTACTTCCTGCTTCTTACTCAACACCTTTGAGATATACATGAACAAAGCCAACTTAGCAATATCACTACTTTGAATGGTCAAATTAATGATAGGTAATTTAATCCACCTACTTCCTTCATTTATTTTAGCTCCAAAGAATAAGGTGTAAATCAATAAGGGAATGGATAGGGCGAATAAGATGGTTGCGATTTTGGAAAAGACCGTATAATTTATTCGATGTAATGCAAATATCACTACTAACCCAACTAATGTAAAAATAACTTGCTTAAACAAATACACACTTGTATTTCCACGATACATTTTATATGCCAATGACCCAGTTGCACTATAGACCACAAGAATTGAGATCAGCGATAATACAATGACTAACCCCCATATATATTTATCCCCTCTTGTTCTTTGATCCAAGTGTTCCTTCATGCCACCAATAGATGGCATTTGTGAAAATAACTTGTCAGTGGTTTCGTTAAACATAAATTATAGTTCTTTTACAGACTCTTTAAATTGACGACCTCTATCCTCATAGTTCTTAAACAAGTCAAAACTTGCACAAGCTGGACTCAACAAGACAACGTCTCCTTTTTCTGCTAATTTGAAGGATTCAGTTACTGCTTTTTTAGCACTATCTGCTTCCACAATTACAGCAACCTTGTCTTTAAAAAATTCGATGATTTTTTTATTGTCAGTTCCCATACAAACAATCGCCTTTACTTTGTCTTTCACTAATTCAGCAATCAATTCATAATCATTTCCTTTGTCTACTCCGCCTAAAATAAGCACAGTTGTCTTTTGCATACTTTCTAATGCATACCAAGTACTATTTACATTAGTAGCCTTGCTGTCATTGATAAAATCAACGCCACGTACTGTTGCAACAAATTCCATTCTGTGTTCTAGACTATGGAAGTTGCTTACCGCTTCTCTGATTTTTTCCTTTCTAATCCCTAATGTGGTAGCAGCAATGCTAGCAGCCATAGTGTTATAGGCATTATGTTTTCCTTTTAAAGCAAAATCATAAATGCTCATCGTCACGCGCTCTTCTTGGATTTTTAACATCATTTGATCGTTCTTGATGTAGCCTCCTTTTTTTACTTCTTGTTTCATAGAAAATGGTAATGGGTTAGTATTGGTAGTTAGTAATTCTAAATGTTTAACGATCACTTCATCATCTATACAATAAATGAAATAATCTTGTGCCGTTTGATTTTCGATTACGCGAAACTTACTTTTTATATAATTCTCAAACTTGTAATCGTATCTGTCTAAGTGATCCTCACTGATGTTTAATAAAATTGCGATATCTGGTTTAAAATATTTTATATCGTCAAGTTGAAAAGAGCTAATCTCAATGATATATAAAGCTTTGGGATCCAATGCAATTTGTCTTGCAAATGAATACCCTATATTGCCCACCATTGCTGCATCTTGTTCAGCTACCTCACAAATATGAAATAACAATGCAGTAGTTGTGCTTTTACCATTGCTTCCAGTTATTGCTGCAATTTTGCTAGTTCCTTTATATCGATAGCCAAATTCAATTTCGCTCACTACTGGAATTCCTTTTGCTCTGATTGCCTTAACTAACTCGTTCTTCTCTGGTATTCCCGGGCTTTTCATCACCTCATCCGCTGCTAAAATTCTCTCCACATCATGTGTGCCAGATTCAAATGGAATTTGATTGTCTTCTAATTCTTTTTGATAAGGTGCTTTAATTGCACTTGCATCCGATACAAACACATCATAGCCTTTTTGTTTTGCCAACAATGCAGTACCTACTCCGCTTTCCCCTGCTCCTAATATGACTAATTTCTTTGCCAATGTCTATCGTGTTTTTAGGGTTAATATTGAAGCCACCACCAATAAAATGGTAATGATCCAAAAACGAACCGCTATTTTACTTTCGTGAAAACCTTTCTTTTGATAGTGATGGTGTAATGGACTCATCAAAAACACTCTTCTTCCTTCCCCATACTTTTTTCTGGTGTATTTGAAATAACTCACCTGAATAATAACACTCAAGTTTTCTACTAAAAACACGCCACAGAAAATAGGGATCAATAATTCTTTTCTAACAATGATTGCTAGTGAAGCAATGATGCCACCTAAAGCCAAGCTTCCGGTGTCACCCATAAATACTTGCGCAGGATATGCATTGTACCAAAGGAATCCAATACATCCCCCTACAAATGCTCCAACAAAAATGGATAATTCCCCTAGATTAGGGATGTACATTACATTTAAATAATCTGCGAAAACATAGTTACCACTTACATATACAAACACGCCTAATGCAGCTCCAATAATAGCACTTACTCCTGCGGCTAAACCGTCTAAGCCATCTGTAATATTTGCGCCATTAGATACCGCCGTGATAATGAAAGTGACAATTAATATATAAACAATCCAAGTATACTTTTCAGCACCTGGACCAATCCAGCTGACCAACTTACTATAATTAAATTCATGATTTTTTACAAATGGGATTGTTGTAATTGGCGTTTTCACCTTTACAAACCTTCTTTCTACCCCATTAATATTTCTTATCACAACGTCTGCACCTTTTGCAACTTTTTCTCCTTTTTGTAAACTGGCCGACACCGAAGACGAAATAATTTCTCTTTCGACTGTTACTGAATTACTAAAATACAATGTTACTCCAATGATAATACCCAACCCAACCTGTCCGATTATTTTAGAAATACCCGCCAATCCATCGCTATTTTGTTTTTTGTATGACTCCCCTTTGTTGATTGCTTCCTTCCTAGCACGGATTTTAAAGTAATCATCTAAGAAGCCTATTAAGCCTAACCAAACTGTACATAGTATCATCAAACGGATGTAAACCTTATCCAAATTCGCAAACAATAAAGTAGGAATCAACACACTTAAAAGAATAATAATCCCACCCATTGTTGGAGTGCCTTTTTTTTGCTGCTCTCCTGCCAATCCTAATTCTCTTACACTTTCACCAATTTGTTTTTTCTGTAAAAACAAAATCATTTTCTTTCCATAAACCGTCGCAATAAATAAGGACATCAAAATTGCCATTGCAATTCTGAATGTCAAAAACTGAAATGCACCCAATCCAGGGATATTAAACGTTTTATCTAACCAAGAAAATAATTGATACAGCATAGGTGGTTATTTTTCTAATTCGTTGAATAGGTTTTTTAATATTTCCTTGTCGTCAAAATCGTGTTTTACTCCTTTGATATCTTGATATTTTTCATGTCCTTTGCCCGCAATTAAAATAATATCCCCTGGTTTTGCAAAGCTGACTGCTGCTTTAATTGCGGCTCTACGATCAACAATGTTGATGTATTTTCTTTTTGCCGAACTAGTCAACCCTTGTTCCATATCCTTGATAATTTCATTTGGATCCTCAGAACGAGGATTGTCACTTGTAAGCAATACCCTAGTGCTTAAATCACAAGCAACCTGTGCCATGATTGGACGTTTAGTTTTATCTCTATCTCCACCACAACCCACTACTGTGATTACATCCTCTCCCCCTTTTCTTAATTTTGCGATTGTACCCAATACGTTTTCTAATGCATCTGGAGTATGCGCATAATCCACAATACCGATGATATTTGTTGCGCTAATGATATAATCAAACCTGCCTTCTGCTCCTGTTAATGCACTCAGTATAGTTAATACAGATTGTGACTGCACTCCTAATTGCATAGCAACACCATAAACTGCTAAAAAATTATATGCATTAAAAGTGCCAATCAATCTGCAATGCACTTCCACGTCATTTACCAACATTACCAATCCAGACAATTGATTCTCTAGTATTTTTCCTTTATAATTAGCAGGCGCATGTAAAGCGTAGGTTAACTTTTTAGCCTTTGTATCCAATAACATATTCGCACCATTCTTATCATCTAAATTTGATAATGCAAATGCATCACTAGACAATTGGTCAAAAAATGCTTTTTTAACCGCCAAATAGGCTTCAAATGTTTGATGATAATCCAAATGATCATGTGTAATATTTGTAAAAGCCCCGCCTACAAAATGCAATCCTGTTATACGATGTTGGTGTATTGCATGGCTACTTACTTCCATAAATACATGCGAACAGCCCGCCTTTACCATTTGGCTCAATAACGCATTTAGTGCAATTGCATCCGGTGTAGTATGCGTAGCAGGAACAATGGTTTTACCTATATGATTTTCGACCGTGCTAATCAATCCACAGGTATATCCTAATTCTGTAAATAATTTAAATAATAAAGTAGCCACCGTTGTCTTACCGTTTGTTCCAGTAACCCCTACCAATTTCATTTTAGTAGACGGTTCATCATAAAACTGATGCGCCATAATAGCAACTGCTTCCTGTGTATTTTCAACCACTAAATAAGTAGTCCTTGGCATGGTAAGTCCTGGTAATTCTTCACATACAATTACTGCTGCACCTTTTTCAATAGCCGTTTCAATAAATTCATGCCCGTCTGCATGAACACCTCTTATTGCTACAAATACACAACCAGGAGTCACTTTTCTTGAATCTATTTGAATATCATTCACAGAAAGTTGGATTGCTCCAACTACTTCTCGAAGTGCCACGCCAAATAATATAGATTGTAGTTCTTTCATTAGTTTAATTCAATTTGAATTTGCTGTCCTTTTTGAATGTATTGACCTTGAACGATACTTTGTTTAATCACCTTACCTCTTCCTACACACTTCACAACCAATCCCTTCTTTTCGCATAACCATAAAGCATCTTGCAATTTCATACCCGTGATATTTGGCATCGTGGTATCAGAAATAATTTGCTGTGTAGCCTTTATCCTGTTCCCAT
>CALPKD020000031.1 GCA_943324055.2 Chitinophaga pinensis | reverse complement strand
GGAGTGGCATCAAATACCGCAGCCTTACATCACACGAAATAGATGTGTTGCTACGTAATCAAAACTCAAGTGATGATTGGAGCAAAGTGTTGGTGTCTAAATTGTTCAATCCCGAATTGGTCAAGCATTGTACTTTCTTTGGATTGATTCGAATTGGCGACCTCGAAGCCAATTGCCTTTCATTTAGTGATTTAATAGTCCCTGTAGGGATCTATAACTCCACCATTATCAGTAGCGACTTTGGTAATAATGTATCCATTCACAATGTGAACTATTTGTCTCATTATATTATTGGCAATGAAGTAATCATCAATAATGTAAATGAATTGGTTACGACCAACCACTCTAAATTCGGGAATGGCATTTTAAAAAAGGGGGAGGATGAATCGGTAAGAATATGGCTTGAATTATGCAATGAAAATACAGGACGTAAGGTATTGCCTTTTAACGGAATGACTGCAGGAGATGCTTATTTGTGGACTCGAAATAGACAGGATCAAAAATTGCAACAAAAATTTATTGAATTAACCGAAAAGCAATTTGATGACAAACTAGGTTATTATGGAAAAATTGGAGATCGAACCGTGATTAAAAACTGTAAGATTATTAAAGATGTGTGGATTGGGCCAGATGCTTATTTAAAGGGTGCGAATAAAATAAAAAACGTCACCATCAACTCAGACCCAAAAGCAAGGACTCAAATTGGAGAAGGATGCGAATTAGTGAATGGTATTGTAGGATATGGATGTAGAATATTTTATGGCATTAAGGCTGTCCGCTTTGTGGTATCTGATTATTCGCAATTAAAATATGGTGCTCGGCTAATCAATTCATTCTTAGGACCCAATGCAACCATTTCATGTTGTGAGGTTTTAAACTCTTTGATATTCCCAGCCCATGAACAACATCACAATAA
Source organism: Chitinophaga pinensis (assembly GCA_943324055.2). GTDB lineage: Bacteria > Bacteroidota > Bacteroidia > Chitinophagales > Chitinophagaceae > Sediminibacterium > Sediminibacterium pinensis_F. Next base: position 7,823 of record CALPKD020000031.1, on the reverse strand, counting down.
TTCGTTCTTATGTGCCGCACTAGTAATGGGACAGAGCAATATTGCTGCTGGTGCTACACTTGGATCCAACCATAATAGCCGAGGAGCGGATGGGGAAGTAATTATGGGCAGAGGGTTTTGGCCAGGCCTATGTGTGAGTATCAAACACAATTCTGTTTTCGCAAGTTTCTCTTTATTAAACAAAGGTGATTACAACTATGAATTAAATATTCCTATCCCATTTTCATTAATTAGCAATGACCCCATTAAGGATGAATTAATTGTCATGCCAGGATATTGGTTTTTATATAATTTTTATGCATTAGCTAGAAACGCCTGGAAATATGTTGACAGAGACAAGCGCATTACCAAGTCCCCTATCTACGAATATGGTTATTTAGCTCCTGATTCAGTGAATGAATTAATTCAATCAAAAAAAATTATAAGTATTGCGGTAGCTAAAGCACAATTAGCAAAATCAAAAAGCAAAAAAATATTGTCCGAAATACAATTGATTGAATTAGGCGAACAAATACTTAACACGAAAACAAATAAAGAAATTGCCAAACTGGATGTATTTGTAGACGGCTTTGAAAATAGCAAACGAACCACACGACTTATTAAGTGTCATGAAGCCTATCATCTATTTGATGATATGATTTTTAACTATGGCATAGCAGCTTTATTAAGTTTGGTTCAAAATAAAAAAGGAAAAGACATACTCAATACTATTCACGCGATAAAACTAGATCCTAAAAATCAAGTTTGGGCAAATATTGGCGGCCAACTCATCCCACAACAAATGGTAGATGGATTGCTTACAAAAATAAAGAATGACACTATCACGGACTGGAACCAAGTGCATGAATTTTACGATTCAACCTCTAATAAATATGAAAAACTAAAAGCCAGTCACGCATTGGTTGCTTTGGAAGCGAATACAGCAGTTAGCCTTAGCAAATTAACTGCAAAGCAATTTATAGTCTGGTTAAATAAATATGAAACAATACAGACCGAAATTACGGACCGTATTCAAAAAACGAGAGCGAAAGACTATAGCAATTCGTTTAGGAAAATGGTGTACTTAAATGAAGCCGAGATGAAAGCTGTTGTTGGAGACATTAAGGATAACGGATTTATTAAAGAAACTGTAGCTGCTTTAAAAAAGACTAAGGACCAACTTTCCAAAATAAAGGAGCAACTAAAAGTTAAATAAAGTCATCCCAATACCTAATTGCCATTGCCTTGTTTTCCAGTTAGATTCATTAGCAATTTGATTGCTTAATTGTTTCCCGGATGAGATATTTTCCATGCCTACTATATATCTACCATACAGGAAAAAACCGCCTAAATCAACTTTAGCACCTGCAACCGCTGCAAACTCTCCACTCTTAAACGCGAAAGTGGCATTTTCAATACCGTCTTTTTTCTGATCAATTAATATTGAATACTGAGGGCCAGCTTGTAACAATAATCCCTTAAAAGGTTTTACTTGAAGCAATACTGGGATCGCTAAATAATTTAAATGATAGGTCTCTGGTTTAATTATACTATTGGGAGAAAAGTCAAGTGGGTCTGGAGCCGCTTCCAATTTTGTTTGTGATAAAATTACTTCCGGCACAATACTAATTAATTTCGTAATTCCAAATTGCGCTACTACCCCAACATGATAAGACGCAGCATTGTGATCGACGTATACGTTATTAACAGTCGATAAATTTTGTCCAACCTTAATTCCTAAGCTAAATTTATCCTGCGCTTTTGCATTTACAAAAGCAAATACTAGCATTGAAACAATTATTTTTTTCATCTAAATCAGTTTTAAAATTATAAGGCAATATCAATAAAAACTATTGCACCTTCCTCTACCAACAAAGTTACACTAATTCAATTAAAGTAATTTCGGGCATAATGCCTACCCTGCCTGGATAACCTAAAAAACCAAACCCTCTATTTACGTATAATTGCTGTCCTCCATTTTTATAAATACCTGCCCATTGTTTATACACCCATTGCACTGGGCTCCATTTAAAATAGGGATTCTCCAACCCAAATTGCATACCATGTGTATGACCAGATAGCATTAAGTCTATTTTAGGATATGCTGTAATTACTTGTGCTTCCCAATGACTTGGGTCGTGACTCATTAATATGATAGGATCTTCGAGATTTACGCCTGTCATTGCAACATCCATCTTCCCATACTTTGGGAAACGCGCTTTTGCTCCCCAGTTTTCGATGCCTACTAATTGAATAAAAGAATCTTCCTTTACTATTTTCACATTTTCATTCATTAATAAACGCCATCCCAACTCATGATGCACCTTTTTCAAGTCTTCCAAATTTTGTTGTTTAGCAGCAGGTGAATCCCAACTTACATAATCACCGTAGTCATGATTTCCTAAAATGCTAAATACCCCAAATGGCGCTTTTATTTGATTAAAAACTTGCATCCAATCTTTCATTTCAGTGGACCTATCATTTACTAAATCTCCAGTAAACAATACCAAGTCGGCTTGCTGATGTTTTATTAAGTCAATTCCTTTTTGAACTGCAATCGCATCCTTTAAACTTCCACTATGAATATCACTGATATGAACAATTTTAAACCCAATAAATGCACTTGGTAATCCTTTTATAGCAACTTTCTTTTTAACCACCTTGTAGTTGTATTTATTCCCAAAACCATATAATAAAGAAAAAAATAAAGTAGAGGAAGCTCCTATCCCCAACCAACTTAAAAATGCGGATCTCGGAATCGTATTATCCGACTTCATGAATTGCGCTCCAGTTGCTGAAGCAATTTGTCCAACAGTCCAAAAAGTACCTCTTCTGATATCATCCGCTAAAAAAAACATGACCATAAAAATCTGAGTTAGCACCCAGCCTATACTAATGGAAAATATATACTGTTTAAAATAAGGGTTACTTACAAAAGGAAAGAGTAAAAACGAGGCCAAGCTAACTACACATAGACTCCAATATAGTATATAAATTATTGATCTTGCTCCCGCTGCAGTCCCTTGAAATACTGACTTTAAAACCTGAAAAATGTAAAAATCAATCAGAATTAACACAAGTATTAAGATGAAAAGAAATAAAGGGTTTCGCATATTGTAATTTAAAGGGCAAAATTACGGTCAAAAGGCGCAGTAACGGCCAATTTAATCCCAAATTGTTACCATTTATCCCGTATTTTTGGCACAAATTAAGGACACCCATTTTATGGCAAGAATTATAGGTATAGCGAATCAAAAAGGGGGAGTTGGCAAAACCACCTCTGCAATCAATATTGCAGCCAGCCTAGCTGTTTTGGAATACAAAACCCTACTAATTGATGCGGATCCACAAGCAAATACGACTACTGGAGTAGGGTTCGATTTACATAATATTACTACGAGCTTGTATGATGGAATGATCAACCAAACCCCTTTAGCTGACATCGTCCTTAAAACCGAGATTCCTCACTTAGATCTTATTCCTTCCCATATTGACTTAGTTGGAGCAGAGATTGAATTAGTAAACCTGCCAAATAGAGAAAATGTGTTAATTGAACTATTAGCACCAATCAGAGATCAATACGATTTTATCATCATTGACTGTTTGCCGTCCCTTGGACTGATTACAGTAAATGCCCTAGTAGCTTCGGACAGTGTGATTGTACCAGTGCAATGTGAATTTTTTGCACTAGAAGGATTGGGCAAATTATTAAATACGATTAAGATTGTTCAAAGCAGACTGAACCCCAATTTACAAATCGAAGGTATTTTAATGACTATGTATGATGGACGTTTACGTTTAAGCAACCAAGTAGTAAGTGAAGTGCGTAAGCATTTTGACGATATGGTGTTTTCTACCATAATACACCGAAATACAAGACTTAGCGAGGCCCCTAGTGTTGGGAAGCCTGTTATTTTATATGACGCAGATAGCAAAGGGACCGTTAACTATTTAAACCTAGCTAAGGAAATTTTACAAAAAAATGGCATGACTAATATGAGTAATGCCGAGCGAATAATTGATTAAATATGAGCAAGAGTACACCCAATAAAGATATGATTGGAAAAGGGCTTCGTTCTTTATTGCAAAATATTGATGCGGAATTTAAAAATCCTGCTGGGAGAATAGAACATAAGGCTATTGAAAAAGCAGTTGCTAGTAATCGTATTTTATTAACTGACATTCAAGTTAATCCAAAGAACCCAAGAAAAGATTTTGAGGAAAAAGCGTTAAAGGAATTGGCAAGTTCAATTGAAATGCATGATTTAATTCAACCCTTAACAGTTGCCCTTTTAAAGAATGGCAAATACCAATTAATTGCAGGGGAAAGGCGATTCCGTGCAGCAAAAATGGCTGGACTTAAGGATGTGCCTGCATATATCCGACTTGGTAATGATAAAGAATTATTAGAATTAGCATTACTAGAGAACTTGCAAAGAGTTGACTTAAATGAAATCGAAATTGCATTGAGCTACCAACGGATGATGGAAGAATTGAATTACACGCAAGAGCAAGTAGCAGAAAGGATGGGAAAGGATCGTTCCACTGTTTCTAACTATATCCGTTTATTAGAATTACCTCCCAATATTCAAGCAGCAGTTAGAAACGGAAGCTTGAGTGTGAGTTTGGCTAAAATATTAATTGGCAAAGAAATTGATAAGCAACTTTTCCTTTTTAAAGAAATTACAGAAAAAGGATTAACCGTTCGTCAAACCGAGGAACTGGTCAAGAAAATGGGGCATGCAAATAAAGCGACTCCTACTACTGCTCAAAACAAGCACCAACTTTCTCCAGTTTATAAAAAATTAGAGGATAAATTAACAAGTCATTTATCAACGAAAGTAAATTTACAGCACCAAAAAAATGGTAGTGGTAAAATTACAATTGAGTATAGTGATTTAAATGGTTTAAATAAAATACTAGAGGCGATGCAAGTCACCATCAGCTAGTTTCAACTTTATACAAAAGGAATAATACAGGATGAGGCGAATACTATTAATTATGGTGATGTTTGTTTTTCAACAAACTACTTGGAGCCAAGATTCCGCCTATCTTAAAAGGACAGATACCCTTCCGCATCACATCCCAAGCAGGGCCACAAAGCGTTCAGCACTTATTCCTGGATGGGGTCAGGCCTACAATAAACAATACTGGAAAATACCTGTTATATACGGTGTGCTAGCAATACCTGCTGCCACTTTCGTTTACAATAATAGCATGTATACAAAAACTAAATTTGCATATGAAGCGAGGTACAAGGAAGCGCATGGCGATGCTTCGGACGTTGCACGAATTGACCCTCAGATAAAAAGTTTATCCCTTGGATCCCTTCAGAGTTATCGAAATATTTTTAGAAAAGACAGAGACTACTCTATCATGTGGTTTATTTTAGCATGGGGAGTGAATGTAGTAGATGCAACTGTGTCTGGGCATTTAAAGGAATTTAATATCAGCAATGACCTTTCATTAAGAATCCAGCCCTTTACCGAGCCCGCGTTAAGACAATCAGGTTTATCTTTACAACTACATTTAAGAAATACACATTCAAAATAGCATAATTAAAGCACTATGAAAATAGCACTTATTGGATATGGAAAAATGGGAAAAGCAATTGAGGAAATAGCTTTGACAAAAGGACATGAGATTGTTTTAAAAATTGATGTTCAAAATAGTCATGAGTTTACGCAACAAGCCGTTGCACATGCCAACGTCGCAATAGAGTTCACTGGTCCACATAGCGCATTTGAAAATATAAAAAAATGTATTGAATTTGGAATACCTGTAGTAAGCGGCTCAACTGGTTGGCTAGAAAAGTTTTCGGAGATTGAAAAATTGTGCAACGAAAAAAAAGGGTGTTTAATTTATTCAAGTAACTACAGTATAGGTGTGAATTTGTTTTTTGAAGTAAACAAGCAACTTGCAAAATTGATGGAGCCTTATGAGCAGTATAATGTTTCTATGACCGAAACACACCATACCGAAAAAAAGGATGCGCCAAGTGGCACAGCCATTTCACTTGCTGAGCAAATTTTAGAAAGTATAGGCAGAAAAAATAAATGGGTCAATGCAGCAAGCGCAACGCCTACTGATTTAATCATTACGTCGGAACGAATCGATCCTGCACCTGGCACGCATACGGTTACCTACAGTTCGCCTATTGACACCATCGAAATTACACACACGGCACACACTCGAAAAGGGTTCGCTAGTGGTGCCGTACTGGCTGCTGAATTTGCAAAAGGGAAAAATGGTATCTTTAATATGAAAGATGTACTAGGATTATAATATGTTATCTAAAAAAACACAATACGCACTTGAAGCACTCTCCTATATGGCAGAGAAAGGCACGGCGTCTCCTATACTGATTGCAGAAATTGCTACACAAAAAAATATCCCAGTTAAATTTTTGGAGCAAATCTTATTAGAATTAAAAAAAGCTGGTTTTTTAGAGAGTAAAAAAGGGAAACATGGTGGTTATTTATTTGCCATTCCTCCACAAAAAATAAAACTATCTGCTATTTTTAGAATTATCGAAGGCCCTATCGCTTTGTTGCCTTGCGTAAGTTTGAATTTTTATGAAAAATGTGCAGATTGTAACGAAAAAAAATGTGGTATTAACAAGGTAATGACTGAAGTAAGAGACAATACCTTGGCAGTCTTAGACAAACGCACCGTTGCTGATCTAATAATCAAGAAGTAGCAATTCACCTCCTATATTGTTCAAAACCCGAGATCCCCTATTTAGCATAATAGCAGATATTATATTACCTTTGGGATCGAAAATCAACTATTATGATGCCCAATTTCTTGCAAGATCTATTTAAGTCTCAAACCTATGATCCAAACAATTTTTTCTTAATTGCTGGCCCTTGTGTGGTAGAGAATGAAGAACTCGTAATGGAAATTGGAGAAAGAGTTTCAACCATTTGTAAAAACCTAGGTATCCCCTTCGTATTTAAAGCAAGCTATCGCAAAGCGAACCGCACAAGTGCGAGTTCATTCACAGGTATCGGCGACGATACTGGAATGGAATTGATAAAAAAAGTGGGCGCTACGTTTAATGTCCCTACCACCTCTGATATTCATGCGCATGACGAAGCAGCGATAGCAGCTCAGTATATTGATATCCTACAAATTCCTGCATTTTTATGTCGTCAAACAGACTTATTAATTGCAGCAGCAAATACAGGGAAAATAGTGAATGTAAAAAAAGGGCAATTTTTAAGTGGCGAGTCCATGAAGTTCGCAGTAGATAAAATAAAATTAGCTGGCAACGAAAAAATAATGTTGACAGAAAGAGGAAATACTTTTGGATACCAAGACTTAGTAGTCGATTATAGAAATATTCCAGCAATGAAAGTGAACAATGTTCCTGTCATCATGGATTGTACCCATTCCTTGCAACAACCCAATCAAACAAGTGGTATCACAGGAGGCAATCCTAAGTTGATCGAAACCATTTCGAAAGCAGCAATTGCAACAGGTGCTGACGGCTTGTTTATTGAAACGCATCCTAATCCTGCAATGGCAAAAAGTGATGGTGCCAATATGTTACAATTAGATTTATTAGAACCCCTTTTGGAAAAATTAGTACGCTTAAGAAGAGCAGTTTCGTAGAAACTGCGATGTGTAGACAGCTACATACTGCGATGTGTAGACAGCTACATACTGCGATGTGTAGACAGCTACATACTGCGATTAAGGTAAAGGTTTAATATTTTACGCGATTTATTACACTCGCTAGCACTAATATTTTAGCGGATTGCGCTTCCCTAAAAGGATGTATTTTTTAATACGTATCCAGAAAGCCAATATCATGTATACAATTACCGGTGACCCAAGCG
>CALPKD020000030.1 GCA_943324055.2 Chitinophaga pinensis | reverse complement strand
TCTAATAAATTATAAACAGGATCAAAAATCATTTCAGCAGGCGGGTAAATAACTGTTTTCCCTTTGGTATCCATGGCAACAATTAGGGCGATTTCCTTTGCGATTTTCACTTTTTTCTCTAAAATAGAGGGGCTATTAAAACCTAATTCAATTTCACTTTCTACATTAATAACCTGAACTCCTTTGCCATCGTATCCGCCTTCTGCTAATTTATGCACAGCTGGTAGAAAGGTGATATGTGCTAGCAATTCTGACTGATGATTCGTGATGTGAAAAGCAGAGGTAGGTATTTCGTTGCTTTGATAAAATTGCTTTTGGAGAATCTTGTTTTTGATAATTTTTATGGCTGCAGGAGTGGGGTATACCTTTACCCCTTCTTTTTCTAGTTGCGCTAATGCTTCCACATTTACAGCTTCAATTTCGATCGTCAAAGCATCTAAATTTTTTCCGAATGCGTATACAGTATCATAATCCTGGATATTTCCGAGTGTAAACTGATGGCACAGATGTGCAGCAGGGCAGTTTGCATCGTTTTCGAGAACATGAGTTGTCACATCGTAATTGGCAGCTGCCTGCAATAACATTCTACCGAGTTGTCCACCGCCTAATATTCCAATGTTCATAGGATCCAGATTAATTCAAACAAAGATAGGGGACTTCTTTAATTTTTTACATTTTGCAACGCGCTTAAAAGCTGTTAAATTTGCCTTACTACAAATTAGGGATATGTCTACAAAATCAATTATTACGGTTAAGGAATTAGTTAAGTCCTATGGTGATTTTACGGCAGTAAATGGCATTAGTTTCGACGTAAAAGAGGGAGAAATATTCGGACTATTGGGACCCAATGGGGCAGGTAAGTCCACTACATTAGAAATTATAGAGACTTTAAGAGAAAAAACGAGTGGAGAAGTCATAGTGGATGGTTTTAATATCGAGCAGGATCAAGCAGCTATCAAAAAAATAATTGGGGTTCAATTACAGTCCTCCGGTTTTTATCCCAACTTAAATTTGATCGAATTAATACATCTATTTATTGGTTTATACCAAAGTAGTGTGGATCCAATGGACTTACTAAGAAAAGTAAACTTAGAAGATAAAGCAAACGCGAAGTACAAGCAATTGAGTGGTGGTCAAAAACAAAGATTTTCTATTGCGACTACACTGATTAATAAACCTAAAATCATCTTTTTAGATGAACCTACCACTGGATTGGATCCTCAAGCAAGGCGTAATTTGTGGGATCTGATTAAAGAGATCAGAGACAATGGTACAACGGTCATTATTACAACGCATTATATGGATGAGGCAGAGATTTTATGCGATAGAGTAGCGATTATTGATAGCGGCAAAATTATTTCTATTAATACACCAAATACTTTGATAGATGAATTAGTGGCAACAGGTTTTGAGAAAGCGAAGGAAGTAAAAAAAGCGAATTTGGAAGACGTCTTCATTCATTTAACTGGTAAAGCCTGGAGAGAAGATTAAATCAAATCCCTGTAAAAATTTACGAACAATAAAATACAAATATGATAGATCCTAAATATCCAATTGGAAAATTTGAATTAGCGCCATTTTCAGAAGTACAAAAAGCAAAATGGGTTAGTGATTTACGCCATTTGCCAAAGGACTTAGAAATGGCAGTTCAAAATTTAGATAAAGTACAATTAGACACTCCTTACCGCGAAGGTGGCTGGATGATTCAACAATTAGTTCATCATATTGCGGATAGCCACATGAATGCCTTTGCAAGGTTTAAATTTGGATTGACCGAGGAGGTGCCTAAAATACAAGCTTATAATGAAAGTGCATGGGTGTCGATGGCGGATGCTTTAGATACGCCTATTAATTACTCAACCACTTTATTACATGCCTTGCATGAGCGTTGGGCTAATTTACTAGAAAGCCTAACAGACGAACAATGGCAAAGAAAAATATTTCATCCTGGTCGTAATGCAGAGATTAGTTTATGGGACTTGTTTGCAGTATATGCTTGGCATGGTAAACATCATGTTGCACACATTAATACGTTGAGGGAGCAAAAGGGTTGGTAAATTAAAACTTAGTTCTATCCACCTCCGCAACTAAAAATACACTTCCAATTACCAAAATCAAATCTTTGTCGGTTGCGTTTTTATTGGCAGCTTGTAATGCAAGGTTTACATTTTCATAGTCACTCCCAATTAAACCTAAGCTATTTCCTTTTGCTGATAGTTCCTTTACAGGCAAGGCTCTTGGTATATGCGATTGTGTATAATAATAGGTGGCATTTTTAGGTAGTAAATTTAGTACCGCTTCAATGTCTTTGTCTTTGACCATGCCTGTGACGATGTGCAGCGTATCAAAGGAAAGAGTTTCTAGTTGCTCTAATAATGCATGTATACCATGTTCATTATGTGCAACATCTAACACAATTCTAGGTCTATCCTGGATGGATTCCCAGCGACCCATTAACCCTGTATTTTTCTTGATATTTGTTAATGCAGTAAATACATTCGACGCTTTTATTTTCCACCCCATTCCTGTTAGTAATTGAACTGCAACTAATACACCCTTTAAGTTTTTGTATTGGTATTTTCCTGGTAAGTCACATTCGATTGTGAATGACTTTTGAAAAAGGGGCGCATCTAGTAAATGAATAAGGGGCTGGTTAAACTCAAATAAGGAAGTTTGCCAATTATTTTGAAATGATTTTAGGGTTAGTAAATCTTCCGCAAAATAAATAGGTGCATTTACTAAAGTGGCTTTATCAATAAATAGTTGTTTTGTTTCAGGTATGGTTTCGCTAATAACAATAGGCACGCTAGTTTTTATAATGCCTGCTTTTATTATCCCTGCTGTTTCTGCTGCAATTTCTTTCAAGCTATTACCTAACAGTGCCATATGATCCCATCCAATATTGGTAATAATACTTAGTTCGGGTTGTATGATATTCGTACTATCTAATCTGCCACCTAGTCCTGTTTCAATAATGGCGATATCGCATTTTTCTTTAGCAAAATAATCAAATGCCATACCAACTGTGATTTCAAAAAAAGAGGGTTCCACTTGTTCAATGAAGGGCTTGATGCGTTCTGTAAATGAAACAACAAAATCCTTTGCACATAACTCCCCATTAATTTTGATGCGTTCTCTAAAGTCATACAAGTGAGGGGAAGTGTATAAGCCAGTTTTGTAACCTGCCGCCTGGAATATGGAAGCAAGCATATGACTTGTAGATCCTTTTCCATTGGTGCCAGCTACATGAATGGTCTTAATTTGTCGTTGAGGGTTACCCAAAAAATCACAAATTGCAATGGTGTTATGCAAGTCCTTTTTGATAGCTGCGGCACCGATTCTGCTAAACATTGGTAAGCGGCTATACAAATAGTCAAGTGTGTCTTGGTAGGACATGATTTTTATTGAACTTCGAATTTAAACTTCACTGTCACAAAAGAATTATGATCTGCAGCGTTAAAACTTATTTTAGTAAGGTATTCAACAATTGCTCTTTTGTATTTAGCATCATTAGAGGAAGATCCTTTTGCAATTTGTATAAAGCGTCCAACACCTGCTGTGTTAACTTCAATTTCAGCATAGATAGTTGCAGGTTCCACATCGCCATTAAATGAATATATTTTGGTAATGCGACGATCGCCCTTTGTTACAAATGGGCCACCTGCACCCGTATAAGATTTGCCATTGATACTTCCGTTCGCAACACCTTGATCTCCTTTGCCACCAGCAATTCCTTGGTCTTTAACATCGTTGTAGCTATCTTGATTATTTCCACCTTTCCCATTCCCACCTGCATATTTTCCCATCAATGCTTTTGGTTTTGCCGCAGGAGGTAAAGGCGTATTTTTAACAAGTTTAGTTGTTTTTGCTGTCTTTATTGCCTCGTCATTTGGGTCGTTAGAATTGGCATTTACTTTAATATTATTATTCGCAGCGCTCGTTTTAACTTGTTTACTTGCGCCAACGGATGGTGCAGGGGCTTCCTTACTCTTTGGTGCAATATCACCTGCGCCTGTTTCACTATTGCCTAAATTCACTTCCATATAGGTAGGTGCTGGCGGAATAATAGTTGGAGGGGACTGCTGCCATTGAAGTACAACAAATAATAGGACAAGGACAGCACAAATGAGTGCAGTATAGATACTTGCCTTTATATTTTTTTGTTGTTCAAAGTTCAATTGCATGTATATAAAATTAATGGAAAAAAACATCATAACCCAATCTACCTAGGGTGGCCAAAATAACGCATAAAAAGATAGTTCTTATAAATTTATTCCCCTTGGCGATCGCCATTTTTGATCCCAATGCACCACCAAAGGCATTACAAATAGCCATCGGTATTGCAACTGCCCAGATGATGGACCCTTTTATTACAAATAGGACGATTGATCCCAGATTAGTAGCGAGGTTGACCACTTTAGCATGTGCGTTTGCTTGTAAAAAATCAAACCCTAATGAGCTTATAAATAACAGTACTAAAAGCGCACCTGCGCCTGGCCCAATAAACCCGTCATAAAATCCTATTATTAAACAGATTGCTGCCCCCTTATACCAAGGGAATTGAGTTTGGGTCATTGCAGTCTTAAATCCCAAATCTTTTTTAAAGAAGGTATAAATAGCGATAAAAAATAAAACAACTAGTATAACAGGCTTCATAAAAGAGCTGCTCACTTTAGTCAAACAATAGGAGCCTGTAAAAGCAGCAGTAAATGCGATAGCCGTAAATAGAATGAATCGATTATAGGGGATTCTTATCGTTTTTAGGTAGGTTCTTGCAGCAAAAAAAGTACCCGTAAAGGAAGGTATTTTTAAAGAACCAATCACCCTTGAAACAGGCTCGTTGGGTAATAGTAATAATCCCGCTGGTACTTGTATTAATCCGCCTCCTCCAACAATGGCATCTACGAAGCCCGCTAAAAATGCAAGTGCACATAATAATAGGAGGGTGCTATCCATGCTGTTTTTTTGATGGCCAAGTATTTACCACAATTCCAGTGATAATAATTAATCCACTTATTACTTGAAACATATTAAACTTTTCATTCAAAATCCATACTGCTTCTAATGCACTCAATAGTGGAATGAGAGTGCCAAATAAAGAAGATTTTGCCGCACCTAATTTATGAATGGCGCTATTCCATAAAAAGTAAGCAATGGTTGAGTTGCCAATTCCAATATACAAAACACAAAATAATAGTTGACTATTATACACTACCGGTTGGATATTTTTCATTTCATAAATTGAAAAAGGGAATAATATAACCGCGCCAATAGCAAACAGTACGAGTAAAAAACTATTGTTGGAAATGCCAACTGGCTTGCGTCTCACAAATACATTATAAGTGCCAAAGCAAAAACCAGCAGCGACCATCCACAAGTCTCCTACAGAAAATTGTAAGTGTGTTATGTTTGCAATATCGCCCTTGGTAATTAATAGAATGATGCCAAATATTCCTAATGCAATGCCAATAATGCTTTTCCAGTTTAATTTTTCATTTACAAAAATAGCAGCTAGTATGGTGGCAACAATTGGATGTATAATGGATCCTATTAACGCCATATTAATAGCAGTGGTATAATGCCCAGCTGTATAAATAAAAGTATTGTAAATCGCAAAACCTACTAAGCCCATCCAAAAAAAGTAAGTTGCATTTTTTTTGAAAATCTCTTTTTCTTTTAAAAAATTTTTATAAGCAAAGGGCAATATGGTAAGTGTCGCTATAGTCCATCTAAAAAACGCTAAGCTGATTGGACCTGCTAAATGTATCGCATACCTAGATATAATAAAGTTGCCCGACCAGATGATACAGGCTATTATTGCTAATACTGCACCAATTTGATGTTCCTTATTATATTGTCTTTGTTTCAATGATAGATATTAATGATGTGCGAATTGCTCAGAAAAATCTCCTCTGATTCTTTCGATAGGCGGATTAAAGTATCCAAATTTAAGATTCGGAAATTCCTCTTGTATTAATTCCATCATTTGTTTAATACCCATTATCTCTCCAATCTCTGTAACACCGATCTTTCCTAAATACCAATCTGGATCAATATTAAAGTTCCTCCATTGTATCATTTTCAAATCGGTATCTATAATTAACTGTCTTAATGCTTCATATTCTTCAACACTATCTGTCATTCCAGGGAAAACAAAATAATTAATACTTGTCCATTTTCCAGCAGCTGCCATCACACGTAAACTTTCCTTTATGTCTGCGAACTCGTAATTATTGGGTCTATAATAAGCAGTATATACAGACGCTTGTGCCGAATTTAAACTTACTCTTAAGCTATCTAATCCAACTGCTGCTAACTCGGCAACTGCAATCGGGTTGGAACCATTGGAATTAATATTGATGCTTCCTTTATCGGTATGTTTTCTTATTTCAATAATCGCTTCTTTGATCGTCTCCCACATTAATAAGGGCTCCCCTTCACATCCTTGGCCAAAACTTACAATAGGGAAAGGCGCTGTCATTAAATGAGGTACGGTATATTCTACCACTTCGGCAGCCGTAGGTTTAAAACTAAGCCGTTCTTGATTGGATACGATTTCTTCTTCAATGGGTTGGAATGAAATACATCCAATACAATTCGCATTACAGGCTGGAGAAATAGGGATTGGACATTCCCAACGGCCCATCGCAAAATTTCGAGCTGCAGGACAATGATACGTCATGCAACAGTTTTCCATTAAATGTTGAACCAATCTATTTTGAGGGTAATCGCTTAATAATTGTTCGGCCCCTTTATCAATAGTGGGTTGGTCATAACCCTCACAATCCTGTCTTATGTCTTTCTCAATTCTTACAGCAGGCACATAATGTTTACCATCCTGCCAACCTACTGCAGTGTAACAAAACAAAGGTAAAAGGGGGGCATCTGGTAATGTTTCATATGCTGCTACATATAAACCGGTATGTGCAGGAGGTATAAAAGCAGCAACTGCCCAACCTTTTTCACAAACACGCATTAAACCCGATTCAACATCAATGCCAATGCCTCTTCGACCTGGTAGTTCATATAAATTACCACCTTCGGGTAGTTCAATCCAATCTTCCTCAGGAATAGGGAATGCATCCCAGCCAGCGCGGCCAGTTACATATAAACTAGTGTCTTCAAATATTTGGCCTTCGCCATCTGAATATAATATAAAAGGGGAATCAAGTAATGCCATTGTACAAAGGTATAATTTAGCGGGTATAAGTAATCATTTCATTAAGCCTCAGTCGCAGAATTTGCGATTTGTTCGGCACAAAAATTGTTAAATTCTGTGGTTATTGCTGCTGAAACAGGTTCGCTTATGTCTTTTTGGATGAGTTTGTTGTTTTTGAAGTCAATAGTGATGACATCGTCTTTAATAATTGCATTCTGAATGGCAGACCAAGGGTAGTGCTTTTTTGGGAAGGTGTTCACTACAATCCCTGAAGGATGGAAGGCAATTTCGTAAGGGAACTTCACTTGTCGCTCAAATAAGGCAGCAATTAGGTAGATGCCTGATACAATTAAGGCATTGGGTATCAAAAACCAACCCCATGAAGCAAAAAGTAAGCCCAATCGGTAATAAGGTACACCTCCTTGTTTGGCCTGATAAATACAAAATATACTCCAACATATGACGGAAGTCATAATGGCGATAATAAGTGCTGGTTTGGGGAAAAGTCCAATATAAATGCAATAAGAAAAGGCTAAAATAGAGAGTAATAACATGAACTGGCTTATACGATCCACGTTTTTGTAGTCCGGTGTTTTACAAACAATTATATAGTCAAAAAGGTGCATAAATGGTATTTATGAGATTGGTAAAATTTGATGCAATTTAAGGCCATTTGGTTAACTTTGCGACATGAAGAAATCACATATCGTATTATTAGTCCTAATTGCTGCTGCAATTGTTGTTTTAATTAGTTACACAGGTGATTTGAGTAGCTATGAAACAGTGAGTTCGGCAAAGCAAAAACAAGGTAAATTTGTCAATTTAATTGTAAAGATGGATAAAACTGTCCCAGTTGAATATGATCCAATCAAAGACCCTAATTATTTAAAGTTTGCTGTTCAAGACAGTTTAGGTGGCAAAATTGCGGTGGTATTTCATAACACCATGCCAACGGATATGGAAAAATCAGAAAGAATTGTATTAAAAGGAAAAGTACAAGGAGATGTTTTTGAATGCTCTGCGATTGTGCTAAAGTGCCCATCAAAATATAAAGACAATGCAACTGCGATGAAAGACCAGCCAGTTAGTATTACGAATTAATTTACTTACAAATTTATCAATGAATACAGTACAATATATTGGTGAGCATTTGCTTGCTGGACAACTTGGATACTTTTTAACAATACTTTCATTAGTGGCTTCCCTGGTAGCCACTTTTGCATTTGCAAAAGCATTTTATGCGCAGGAAATAAGTGTTGAAAAACAATGGAAACAACTTGCAAGGATTGCATTTATTATTGAATCTATTGCAGTTTTATCTTGCTTTATTTTATTATTTTATATTATCACTAACCATTTGTTTGAGTACAAATACGCTTATACGCATAGTGATAAAAATATGCCTATTAAATATTTGTTGAGTTGTTTTTGGGAAGGACAGGAGGGTAGCTTTTTATTATGGAGTTTTTGGCATTGTGTTTTAGGCATCATTGTAATGTTAAAGCTAAAAACAAGAGAAAGCGGCGTGATGATGGTGTTAAGTTTTGTACAAGTATGTTTAGCAACGATGGTAGTAGGTTTATACTTTTTTGATTTCAAATTAGGAAGTAGTCCATTTATTTTATTAAGAGAGGAGATGAGTTGGCCTATTTTATCCCGCCCCGATTATTTACAATTTATAAAAGATGGCACCGGATTAAATACTTTGTTGCAAAACTATTGGATGGTCATTCATCCACCTGTATTGTTTTTAGGTTTCGCCTCAACCACGATTCCTTTTGCTTTTGCCGTTGCAGGA
>CALPKD020000029.1 GCA_943324055.2 Chitinophaga pinensis | reverse complement strand
TGCATTTGCAGATGCGCATTTTAAAGGCAGGTCAGCTGGAACGATAGATGAGCTTAAAGCATCGATGTGGCTAGCCGAAAAGTACAGATCCATTGGCTTATTGCCTGCTGGAGATGATGGCACATACTTACAGTTTTTTACTATGTGGCGTAATACCATATCTGACAACTCATTTATTCGTATACAAAACAAAGAATTTAAATTATGGAAGGATGCGAGTGTTGCTCAAATGGCAAATTTGAACATCAATGCACCCATTGTATACCTTGGTAACGCTGTAAATATTGATACCAACAAAATAGATGTAAAAAATAAAGTAGTTGCATTTGAGGCATCATCGGTTGGGATTAACTTAAATGTTTCCTTGCCTACTTGGAGATATAATCGCAGTGTGTTAACTAAATATGCAATGCCATTAATAAGAAGAGGGGCGATTGCTATTGTTATTATAGCGGATGATATTGCTGAAAAAGCATGGGAGGACGCGAATGAAAATTTTAAGAGAGGGACTTATGATATAGAAGGCGGGCCTAATGCACAAGTAAATACTAAAGTCCCTGTTTTGTGGTTACACAACAGTGAAAAAAATACACTAGCGAATGGCACTGCCAATTTAGAGGCTAATATAATGGTTGAAAAATATCCTTATCCTTCGGTAAATATTGTTGGGAAAATTGAAGGAACGGATCCTACATTAAAATCTGAATACTTATTATATAGTGGACATCAGGACGCGCATGGTATTCGTAATGCGATCAATAACGATTCAACCTATTACGGAGCAGACGATAATGGAAGTGTGGATGTAGCTATGTTAGCGAATGCAAGGGCGTTTATAAAATATCCTGCAAAACGATCCATCCTATTTGTGATTCAAGGTGCAGAGGAAAGAGGCCTATTAGGGTCTAGGTATTATTCATCTCATCCAACGGTACCTATTAATAGTATCGTTGCAGTATTAAATGGAGATATGATTGGCAGAAACAATATTGATAGCGCAGCAGTTTTGGGCGTACAGGCTCCGCATCGCAATTCGGCAGATCTGGTGAAAATGGTTTTAGATGCCAACAATGAAGGACCTAAATTTAAGCTTGACACGACTTATGATAAAGTAACACATGTAGAAGGTTGGTATTTTAGAAGTGATCACTTACCTTATGCTCGATTAGGTATACCAGCTATTATGTATACTTCCTTATTGCATGAAGATTATCACACTCCATTGGACAATGCAGAAAATATCAATTACCCTAAGTTGAAAAAGATGGCCGACTGGATGTACCGTACTGGTTATAAAGTAGCCAATGCACCAACTAGACCAGCTAAGGATACAAATTTTAAATTGGAGCGATAAATAATAATAAATAACATGGAAGTACATCACCCACATCACCCGACGCATAAAAAGAAATGGTCTGAATACATTATTGAGTTTGTAATGCTTTTTACTGCTGTAACACTTGGCTTTTTTGCTGAAAATATTAGAGAGCATATTTCCGAGAATACAAAAAAAGAAGAGCTAATGAAAATTGTTTCATTGGATCTTCAAAGGGATTTAAAGCAACTAGAGTTTCATAAAGCCGACGTTCAATTAAAGTCAAATACTATTGATAGTTTTTTTGTAATGACCAATCAAGATCCTAAAACAATTAATACAAGAACCTACTATTGGCTTTTAGGCAATCATTTAGGCTATTGGAATTTTAATCCGAATGACCGAAGTAGAAATGATGCAGACTCTAAAGGGTATTTTAGAGATATCGAAAACACAGAACTTGCTTACTGCATGTCAAAATATAATTTCTTTTTACTTGATTTTAAAGCAATTGAGGAAGAGGCAACTCAATATAGAATAAAACTAAAAGATCAAATGGAATTTGTAACGGAGCATGAATATTATGACCGAGTTTGCGAAGTTAGATTTGATAAAATCCCAAACAAAATTGGCGTTCTGGCTCCAAACAAAGCTGCAATGAACAAGGTAAAATACTTAGTCTCAAATATGAGAAATATATACAAAGGCTTTGGTGGCGATATTGATTCATTGAATGTATATGGCAAAAGAGCAATTGAACTAATTAATTCAAAAAACGAGTAGCTAATCATTAAGTACTATAGGCATCTTTGTTGTTTGACAAGTGCTAATGCAAGAATAAGATTTATTCGATTTATTCTGTCTAACCCTTGACGCCATAAACCTCAACGTTTACAAGCTTTTAGAACAACTGTAATTTAATTGTATTAAATTACACTAAATTAGTTTTTATGTTCAAAAAGTTTACATTAACAGATATATTGATGCTTAGCGCAGCCTTTTTATCTTTAATATTTTCTGAAATACTTTGGTTTTCAGGCGAAATAGAAGCTGGGATATTTATTGGTATTTGGGTCCCTTCTATACTTGGATTTGCTATTTTGCTTAAATTAATTAATAAAGATTAAGATGGCGCAGCTTATCCCTTATTTTGCAGGACTAATCACTTTGTTATTTGGAGTTGCCTTTGTACTAGCATTAAAAAGAATGGGACAAATTAAGTAACGAACTAGTTGCTTAAAACTTTTCTCTTTTCCAATTAATCGTAACCGCCGATCCCTCTGCCATGATAATTGAATCAGGCACTTTATTATTGAGGTGCGCAAACGATGGGCCATACATAGCTCCAAAATCACATTTTATAGTATGATTTAGTATTGTGTTTGTCATCCATTTTGGATGCGCAATTCTGTACTCTTGACTATTGTCCTTATCTATTTTGGTAAAGCCAAAGTAACGTTCAAATATAAATTGCTCAATACTATCGGGTGCTATCTTTTGTTGTGCAGTTTCGGTATTCACTGAGATTGAATTCCAGGCGTTATTTTTTTTCCACTCGTAAATAATGTCTTTATTCGTGTTTACGCTGATTGAGTTTTTAGTGGGAATTGAAATATAATGTTCCTTGTATAGCTTATTTGCTAATAATGCAACAATTTTGAAAGGCACTGTTTCATTAATAAACACCACTCCTTTTTTAACCTTCTTCCCCTCTATTCTTCTTACATAAAACCGAAGGTTTACTTCTTCAAAGGATCCAAAAAATGGGATCGGAATTTCAAACAACCGCGTTTTCTTAAACATAAATCCTACCAGGCTAACATAGGTTTTGTACTTGTAAAAATCTAGCTCTACTCCTTTAGGTAAATAAGGTTTTAGGATACTTGGATCCACTTCGTAATTAGCCATCACCACGTTCTCCCAATTGGCCTTTAAGAATATACTGCTCATACATTCTATAACACATATTTAAAACAAATGTTCATTCTATGTTCATGCCAAACACATGTGGATTAAGGCTTTGCGTATGCCAACCTTTGTAATCTGCTAGTGGTATGATAACTATCCAGCCCGGTGCATGAAACAGTGCCTGCTTTTTCAATATCAAGGTATCCGTCTTCTTGTAAGCAATCAGTCGGGAAATGAATGTACCGGATTTCACCAATTACCATCATGGTATTATTAATAGTTAGGTTTATGCGCTCTCTAAATTCAATTGCAAGCTGAATATTGCTTTGTTGCACAAATGGCGCTTTAAAGCCATTTAGGTATTCACATGTTAAACCAGTTGCATCAAATTCGGAACTATTCTTAGGGTACCTCGCAGAGGTCTGATGCGCTTGCTTGTAAATATTTTCGTTGATATGGTTAATGGTATAGCATCCGGATTCTAAAATATTAGATAGGGTATGACGTTCAACTGAATCCGGCCGCATAATAAAACTGATTAATGGGGGGTTCGCTCCAATATGAACAATTGAACTAAAAATAGCTAGGTTCGTTTGGCCCGCATTGTCAATGGTGCCGATTAGGCAAACGCTTTTAAATCCGCCGACACTATTTATTAGGTGTGCCCTTTTGCGTTGTTCCATTTCCATTAATGCTGTATAAGTTAGTTGCGTTTTCATTCAATATTTTTATTGGTCTAGACTAGTCAGGAATTATGCGGCATTTTATCAAACATGTGTACCAACATCCCTAGTCGGGGATTGGATAAAAAGAATACTTAATACATTCAAGGAAATACTAAAAGAAAAAAATATAAATTTTTAGCTACTTATTCCTTCCATTCAATAGGGATAATAATTTCGTTGGTCCTGCCAATGAATTGAAATGGAGCATTATAACCCAAAAACGAAAAAGCGCCATTTTGTTTAATATTTCTTTGTACTAAGCTATTTTTAAGCTTTGTCGTATTTTCTGCGATCTTCTCATCTGATGCGTATCCCCCAAAACTAATTACAGCAACATATTCTGGTTTACTTTGTTGAATTTGAATATTTTTATCCTTTGGAGTAGGCAAGTTTTTAGTGGCGTATTTTTCGGGCATTACAAAACTCATGCTTGAACCCTTGTCAGACATTGTCATTCTTACAGGAGCAGTCATCGAAATACTTTCATTTTGCTCATTGCCTCCAAAAATGAAACCAGCTAATTTTCGGAATCCATTACTCGCCAAGCCTTTATAATTTTTAGCAGGTGAATAGATAGTCGCGAATGTTGCTGATGGGTAATAGCGAATTTCAATGTCCTTGTCTTTAAAAACTACTCTATATTTTTGCTTTTCGGTCTTTAGCGCATTGATTGATATAAATGACTGAAAAACAAAATAAATTGCAACTAAGGCTGCTAGGATTAAAATCGTTTTCATAATACGTGTTTAGATTATAACAATTGGTGTTCGTTTTGGTTCGAATTATTACAAGAATAATGGGCAATTCACTTATTTAATTTTGATTCTCCACCCAAAATAGAGCATTCTGCCTGTAGTAGGCCCCCAAACCATTGAGGCATCAAAATAGGGACTAAAGGGCGCATTGGCCGCCAAGATGGTATTTTGCTGAAAGAAATTCGAGATATTTTCGGATCCCATATATATATCCATCGGATACTTTTTACTAAAGCTTTTACTTATTTGTGCATTCATTAATACAAAACTAGGAGAGTAGGTTGCTAGCTGGTATGCAGACGGATTCGCTAAGGTATTCGTTAGCCTTTTTTTGCCATTAAAGGTAATCGTGTAATTAAATTTCCAATTATTGCTTGTTGCATAATCAATACTTAAAAACGCTCTATGCTTTGCAATGTAAGGACGTTCTAAAAGTTGTCCATTATAGGTTTGACGAACGTCAAAGTATCGATAGGCTATTTTTAGATCAAATTTTTCAAGTGGCGTCACATTTAATTCGGCTTGAAAACTATTAGAGTAGGAATGATCCTTTAAATTATAAAACTGAACCTGTCTTGCATTTTCTAAATCAACTACTACCTGATTTGTAAAATCGTTTCTGAAATAATCTAGGCCAATGGTTGCACTATTCCCAAACAGATTTAACTTTTGATCCACACTAATTCCTTTGTTCCAGGCAATTTCTGGATTTAACCCATAAGCAGCGCCAGCCAAGCTTGGATTAATAACTACTTGTCTCGCACTTACAAATACACTATTATTTTCGGCAAATATATTTGCAGTTCTTTGCCCTCTACCAGCACTTAGCCTAATGGTAGTTCCTTTTATGGGTTCATACCTCATATTTAAACGAGGTGTTACAAATGCACCGTATAAGTTATTGTCATCAACCCTCAATCCCGCTACCATACTCCATTTGTCATTGGGCGTGTAAGTATATTCAAAAAAAGCACCAGGTACTATTTCCTTTCGTGCATAGTTATTGGTTTTAAAGTCCTCGTTGTACTTGTCATATTGAAAACTAAAGCCCGTCCTGAATTTATGAATCGTTGAATTAATAATGGATTGGTAAATTAAATTACTATAAAAGCTTTGCTGTGTGCCGTTATAATTGGTTAAACCAAAATAGGAGTTTTGTTGATGATTGATTGCATCTAACTGCAAACCGATACTCTTATATTGTTGTTGCGGAAACACATATCCCATCTTTCCAAACAGTTCATATCTTTCTGTATTTATTCCAAGCCCATAATAGTTTTGTGTATGCTTGTCTTTGCCAGGATTAAACGCGGTGGCGCCACCTAATTTTTCGTCATTCAATACCTTAACTCCAAACTGTGCTAGCACCCCTTTACTATTATCATATTTATAACGGTTCACTAAACTTAAAGTATTACCAGTTGGCAAATCCTTAAACCCGTCCTTATTCATGTCAACGGAATTATTTAAAAAATCATCGTGAAGCAATAACGCTGTTGACCACTTTGTATTTAACTTAGTGGATAGGTTTACATTTAAATCGGTTTTACCTAAATCGTTCACATATATATTTCCTAATAACTGCTCCGCAGTTTCTGGTTTTTTTAATTCTACATTTATTTGGCCTGCAATACTTTCAAAGCCATTTGCTACTGACCCTACTCCCTTGGTAAGTTGAATACTTTCAATCCATGGACCCGCAATGGAGTTTAAGCCAAGTGGTGTAGCTAAACCGCGAGGACCAGGCAGGTTTTCGACGGTCAGTTGTGTGTAATTGCCACTCAACCCTAATAATTGAATCTGCTTTGATCCTGTCACCGCATCATTATAAGAAACATCAACCGACGGGTTCGTTTCAAAACTTTCACTCAAATTACAACAAGCCGCTTTTAATAATTCAGTGCCTGTCATCACTTGAGTTCGAATAGGATTTAAATAAGGAATAAAACTTCCTAATTGACGACTAAACACAGTAACATCCTTTAGCTGGCCCTTCGATGCCATAATAACTTTTAGATCATTTGCATGCACAATCAAAATAGTATCTGCCTTATAGCCAGTATAACTAATTACTAGTCGTTGGCTGCTTTCGGTTGTTTTAATTTCAAATACGCCCAAGCTATCTGTTACAACTCCAACATTTGTCCCTAACCAATATACACTTGCATTGGACAATGGCTCAAATTTACCTTTGTTATTGTCTTGTATCACCACTCCTTTAATGAATTCTTCTGTAGGCATTTGCATCTTTTCATCTTCTTCCATTTCCCGATAAAGACAACAAGCTGGCAATTTATTATAAACAGCATCTTTAGCTTTTTTATCGACTAGGTCATGGCCTACCGCTATGATTTTATTTTGGATTTTCTCAAGCGAAATTTGACTTGAATCATATTCGAGACTCAACATTTTTGTTTCCACATCCCACACACCTGTTTTGACACCCTTTACTTTAATCACCGATTCAATTCTGGCTTTACATTGTTCACAAGCGCCAAATACTTTAAAGCTAGTAGTAGTATACTTTCCGTTTTTTGCATCCTGTGCAAAAGCTACTAAGTTGGCAATAGTCAAGCATAGTAACAATATATATTTATGAAATTTCATTTTTAAATTAATTAAACCGATTATAAAATAGTTATCCTATTAAATGTCGATTTACATCAAATTAAAAAAGTAGCAAAAAATGCTTGTATATTTTTTTTGAGTATTAAAGGCGGCGCATGAAAATAAACAAGGCTTTGCTTGTCAGTGATAATAAAATGTTTTGCGCTATAAATTGCTGGTGTATTGATTATAACCAGCGGATGAAAGTTTGCACTTTGTGCGTACTCGGCTTTTTGTTGATCGAGTGTAATTTTGATTTGCTTTTTTTCATCCTTGCAGCAACCCGTATTAGTCATACCACACTTTGCACATTTTTCTTTCTTTTCACTTGTAAGTGACCAGCCTGCAAATTTATTCATGCAATAGTGCATATTAATAGTAGCCCCAATTGTGGAAACACTGTACAACACCAATAATAATATGACTATACCTTTTTTCACTACTACAAAGGTATATATTATATGTATTGTAGCTCAAGTACTATCAAATGACTTTGGTTATATTTTAATAAAACTTTGCACTTTTGTCAATTTTAACATAAGGAGTAACAAAGAATGAATGAACAGTCGTATTAAATTTATCCGCATAGCGTATAGGTGTAGAATGGCCTGAATTAGGCAAAATCCATAAATTAGATTTTTCGATGTTTTCGGCAATCTCTAAAGTATGCCTTGGCATAATCACATCATGATCTCCGGCAATTACTAGTGTAGGAGCGGTAATTGTATGCAAAGCATCATGACTTATATGGGGAGCGACAACCAATAAAGTATGCAATTTTAATAATTGCTTTGTTGCTGCGGTTACAGGCAATCGCTTAAGGCTGTCAATAGTATGAAGTTCATTTTCAACTACCCATGGGTCGGTACTAAGAATTGGGTCAGGCTGTAAATTAGCTCCTGTTACAGCGAGCATTTTGACCTTTTTAGGATGCCTAATAGCAAGCAGTAATCCCTCAATACCCCCATCACTCCAACCTATTACATAACAGGAGTCCTTATGAAGTGAATCCAATAAAGCGTTCAAATCATCGGTCATCATCTCATAACTTAAAGAGTCATTTGAATCAGCCGACTTTCCTTGTGCACGATTATCCGCTAATATAACCTGATATTTTTTTGAGAAATAAGGGATCTGAGCGCTAAAGTTGTTTATGGAACCCCCATTCCCATGTATGATTAAAAGTGGTTCCCCTTTTCCATAAATTTCATAGTACATTTTAAACCCTCTTGTATTAAGGTAATGACCATGCGATTTTTCGTTACCATAATCAAACTTGGGCACTTTAGGCGTTTGAGCAAAGGAATTAAAACTTATTAAAATGCAAATGGTGATTATAAAGGCTTTCATTGTGTGAATGATTTTATCCAATGAAATTAAGCATAAGTACTTGTAATAAAAAACGAAAAGCTCAATGATGCAAATCTCACTTTCATATCAACATAAGTATTAAATTTGACTGTCCATTTGGGGAAACCCAGAAACTTTCAAATTTAATGCCAACGATTATGAAGCACCTATTTTCCCTATTCATTACTTTTATTTTATTTTTCAGTATTGCAACGGCGCAAGAATTAAAATCGCCTAACGAAAAAATCACGCTTAGTTTTTCATTGCAAAGTGACGGCACACCGAGCTATACCTTACACTACAAAAATAAAGTAGTTATAAAACCTAGTAAATTAGGAATGGAACTTGAGAAAGATTCAGCATCATTATT
>CALPKD020000028.1 GCA_943324055.2 Chitinophaga pinensis | reverse complement strand
TGATTATCAAGGAGTGGGCCCACCTGGGCATGATCCAGGGACCCCCTGATTATGAGTCAGGTGCTCTAACCAACTGAGCTATAGGCCCGCATCTTTCGATGTAGGCGGCAAAAATAGTAAAAATTGCCTATCTATTAGCGCTTGCCTACTGAATATTTTAACCTTTTTTAGGGGCATCTACCCTTTTTATAACTATTTTTGCCTCATGAAGAAAATTATTTTATTTCTAGTTTCAATTATGTTCTTTGGTACTTTATTACAAGCCCAAACCTCAAAGGATTTGTCTAAAATTGACCTTACAGGTCGAGCTGCAGACCATTTAATGTTTCAGATTGGTTCTGATTCATGGACCGGTAAGCCAGATAGCGTTAAAACAGGTGGCGGAATGAGTAGGCACTTTAACATTTACTTTATGTTAGACAAGCCTTTCAAAAAAAATCAACACTATAGCGTTGCGTACGGAGCAGGTATAGGTACAAGCAATATATTTATTGATCCACATACTAAAGTGGATGTAAAATCAGCTGCGGCAACTTTGCCTTTTACGCATCTGGATTCTAATGCAAACTATTTTGCGAAGCAAAAAGTAGTGAGCATTTATTTTCAATTGCCGGTTGAGTTAAGATATTACAGCAATCCTGCAAATCCTAGTAAATCTTGGAAAGTAGCTGCTGGTGTGAAATTGGGAACTTTATTAAAGGCATATTCTAAGTCAAAAAACTATGAAACAGCTGCTGGTGCTTCCATTTATGGCAAGGGTTATGTTGAAAAACAAATCAGCAAGCGTTTTATTAATGCAACCGATATTGCAATTACAGGACGCGTTGGTTATGGCCTAGTTTCATTGGATGCTGCATACCACGTAACTCCAGTTTTACGTGACGGATTTGGACCAGTAATGAACAAATTCTCTATTGGGTTCACGATTAGTGGCTTATAGAAATGAGTAATTAATTTTATTAAAACCCTCTTAACTGAGGGTTTTTTTATTTGAGGTAAGGATTAGATTATCTTTGTAAAAACATTTCATTTTGATTGAGAAGAAGCAAATAATAAAAAAGGAAGAAAAAGCTGTATTGGTGGGTGTAATACAGAAAGATACTACCGAAGCACAAGTAGATGAATACCTCGTTGAGTTGGCTTTTTTAACGGACACAGCGGGCCCTAAAGTATTAAAATCATTTAAGCAAAGATTACCGCATCCTGATAGCAGAACCTTTGTTGGAAAAGGGAAGCTTGAAGAGATAAAACAATATGTTGCCCAAAAAGATATTGACTTAGTTGTTTTTGATGATGAACTTTCTGGTTCACAAATTGCAAATATTGAAAAAGAAGTAGGGGTAAGGGTAATTGACCGAAGCGATTTAATTTTAGATATTTTCGCTAGCCGCGCACGTACGGCAGCATCAAAGGTGCAAGTAGAATTAGCACAATACCAATATATACTACCACGCCTTAAAGGAATGTGGTCGCATTTGGAAAGACAAGGAGCAGGTATCGGATCAAGAGGTCCTGGTGAAACAGAAATTGAAACGGATCGACGTATTGTAAAAGACAAGATTACGTTACTCCGTAAAAGATTACTTGAAATTGATAGACAATCATTCACGCAGCGTAAGGAACGCGGTGAGTTTATACGTGTTGCACTAGTAGGTTACACCAATGTGGGTAAGAGCACACTCATGAATTTAATGAGTAAGAGTGAAGTGTTTGCTGAAAATAAATTGTTTGCAACATTAGACACCACTACGCGTAAAGTGGTTTTTGAAAACACGCCATTCCTTTTAAGTGACACGGTTGGATTCATCAGAAAATTGCCGCATCATTTAGTGGAGAGTTTTAAAAGTACACTAGATGAAGTAAGAGAAGCAGATGTATTATTACATGTGGTAGATATTTCACACGCACAATATGAAGACCAAATTGCGGTAGTGAATAAAACTTTACAAGAATTAAAAGCATTCGAAAAACCAATCATTACTATTTTCAATAAAATGGATTTGTATAAAGAAAAATATTTTGATGAATGGTTGGAGGACGAAGTGAAGGAAGATATTTTAAGAGAGCTTAAAGAAAGATGGAGTTTAGCTACCAATAATCAATGTGTTTTTATTTCGGCTGTTGAAAAACAAAACGTGGATGAATTACGCACTATTATTTTGCATAAAGTGAGAGATATGTATCAGATCCGTTTTCCTTACAAAACTGTTTACTTCACATAATGAGCAGTAGTATCAGTTGGGAACTTGTCACGGACGCCCCATTCAGTTTAGATTGGCCAGCTAGTAACCTCCTCGAAATAGAGGTAGGTGGCCGAAAAGTGATTTTAGCTAAATGGGAGGGGAGCTACTTCGCATTTGCTAGTAAATGCCCTCACGCAAGCGGAAGAATGGCTTCTGGCTATATAAATCCGCTTGGACAAGTGGTTTGTCCCTTGCACAGATATGCTTTTGACATGAAAAATGGTCGAAATACAAGCGGGGAGGGCTATTTTTTGAAGACATATCCCATAGAAATACGCCAGGAAGGAATTTTTATTGGATTTAAGCCCTTTTCTTTGTTTTAATGTTTTGTTTGTAACTAAAATTTATTATTTTTGCCACCCTTAAAAGGTACATTCCTCCTTAGCTCAGTTGGTTAGAGCACATCACTGTTAATGATGGGGTCCTCCGTTCAAGTCGGAGAGGGGGAGCGACAGAATCAGCCACTTACATAAAAATGTAGGTGGTTTTTTTATGTCTTGGCCAGGTTCCTGCTAGGGATTATTTTTTTTGTTAAAACAGTTGTATTTTGAGTAGCATGTTAGCCCAACAAACTCAGATTGGTGCACAAAAAAAGTATCTCGAAAACAAGTATTTTTTATCTATCGTTACACTGATAACAATTTATAAGAAACAAAGACAAAAGCATGAAAAAAATAATTTACACGCTGATATTAACACTGGTTGTGGTAAGCGGATTGGTATTTGCTAACCGTGAAATTAAAAAGGAAACGAATATAAAGCCAAGCCCAAAGCCAATAACTGCTGCCGAAAGTAAAGCCGCATTAAAAAAATGGGAGGCCACCCCAGATGGTATATTTTTCAAAAAATGGGAAGCGTCTCCTGCAGGTGTAAAAGTGGATGCCGCTGCTGCTAAAATAAGTAAATCTGTGAAGGATTTTACCAATATGGAGGGAGTTGTTACTTCTCTTTCACTTCCTCCAGGATCAAGATTAGGTTTAGGGGTGATGGTAAAGATAAAGGGCGACGATTATATAGTTTCTTTTGGCCCTGATGTAAATAAAGAATTCGAGCAATTACATACCCTAAAGGTGAATGACATAATAATTATTAAAAGCCATGGTGTATCAAAGGCACCCAAATATGCATACCCAATCGTCGCGGGTGACTATGTAGAACGGGGTGGTAAAATACTTTATAAACGTGTACCTCGAAAAGGAGGTTGCTAAATAAAAATTTTATAGCTGCATCTTTCTACTGTAAGGTGAGCTAGCTAAAAGTCCCGTCCCGAGTAATCATGACGGGACTTTTTATTTAATAAAGAGCAATTAAGAGTGACATGTAACTAAAATTTATACAAAGTAAAACTACACATACTATGGAAGAGAGCGAGAAATTAAATGACATCGAGATGGAATGAAAGATATAGTAAAGAAGAGTTTGCCTATAGGGAAGAGCCAAATAATTATTTAAAAGCGTGGTAAACAAAGATTTGATCTTCCACAATTCTATTATCTCACCTCTTTTTTAAAAAGTATTCACGCAAAGGGTTCTATTCAATTCAAATAGATTGACTAATTTTACTTTCAAATAACCACATATGCTTAAGTATATATTATTTCTTTTTACAAGTATTATATTTATTCAATCCAAAGCGCAATGGATTGACCCTGAACAAAAGGAAATGAATGCGGATGCGCGGAAAGGTGTTCCGGGAAGTTTTATTCAATTAAGCGACGGAGTTACGCATTATGAAAAAGCGGGGGTAGCAAAACAGGGGGTTGTGGTAATGGTGCATGGGTTTAGCGTCCCTTATTTTATTTGGAATGGTTTATTTGAGCAGCTTGTAAAGCAAGGTTTTCAGGTAATCCGTTATGATGAATTTGGAAGAGGTTATTCCGATAGATTAAAACAAAATTACACGTCAAAAGTGTATAGCAATCAATTAAAAGATTTGATAAAGGGTTTACATATCAATACACCTGTAAATATTATTGGTGTTTCATTTGGGGGTATCGTTAGTACTAATTTCACCCTCGCTCACCCGCAACTTGTAAAAAAAGTAATACTAATTGATCCTGCATCAGCACGTAATACGGTTCAGGGTACAGTTGAAGAAACAGAAAATTTCATGGGATTAAATTCAGATAAACGTGCCGAAAGTCAATTAGGAGATTTCGTGCATCCCGAAAATTTCCCCAATTGGATTGCTGATTATAAAGTGCAAATGCAATACAAAGGAACTAGGAGGGCGTTGGCTTCAACTAGGTTTCACTATGATACTGTCAATTATTTAGATCGCTACAAAAGCTTAAATACGTTAAAAAAACCTGTGTTATTAATTTGGGGAACCGAAGATCATACCGTTCCATTTAATTACAGTGATTCAATTAGGGCGATGTTAAAAGTTCAATTTTTACCTGTTCCATTAGCAGGGCATTTGCCGCATCTTGAAAAGCCAGAAATAGTAAGTAAGGCAGTGATTGAATTCCTGAAAAAATAATTTTAATAGTCTAAACTAGAGCACTAGCATCCGAATATCAATAAGCTGTTCTCCTTCGGAAATGGAGTGTAAAACGGAACGTTTTACAAAGGGCTGTATCGCTTCAACAAAAGGCAATGCGGTAATGCGTTGTGGTGTAGCAATTATAATCGTACTACCCTGGTCCAATAGCGTTCGGACTAATTTTAACAACGGTTCGAATTGCTCAGGTGCATAATTGATATCACTTAGTATAATAGTTTGAGCGCCCATGTTTTCAGGGAAATGATTCCAATCTATACACATCGCTTTGACATTGGTGAGTCCCAAATGTTGAATATTTTTTTTGATTAGCTCAACAGCTTCTGGGGCATGATCACTTATTATAATCTCTAATGCATGCTTTGCTATTATAAATGAGGGTATTCCAATCCCAGCTCCTATTTCTAATACCCGCTTACCCTTAATATAAGCAGCCTCTTTTTGTAAAAAGGAGCACATTGCTTTTGAAGCTGGCCAAATTTTTGCCCAAAAGGGAAAAGTTGTACTTGTGTCATTGATTAGTTGTTGCTCATAAGTAGGTTTCACTAGCCCCTCTATGGGCACATAAATTGTCAAATCATCTAACAATGGAACCAAATGAGTTTTATAAATCATAGCATCATAATATAGGCTGCAAGATATCCCATAATGGTTAAATATATCCTAAGGTAATTGCATACTAGTTTGATAGACAGGTGTTTTTAGTTATTTTTATGCTAACAAATACTTCTAAAACTTAGCGAATATGATATCGATACTTAACAATCAAAATAACAATGGGATTAATAGGGTAAAAGAAGGGATTATTCAAAACTTAGACCATCCAAAACAACTAGAACTATTATATAGGAAAGATAAAGCCTTGTTTCAAAGTGCTTTTTACGAGGTATACCCAGAGATAATGGAAAGCAGAACTGCTCAAATTTGGAACGAGCGCTTAAGCTATCAACAAGCTGAAATTTCATGGGGAGGGAAAAATGAGTTTTTGATTGTTGCAATTGCCTCTTTCATTGCAGGTTGTATTGCAAAATTTCCACAATGGACTAACCTAAAGGAGGATTTCTTTTTTCAACGAAATATTGGGTTTGTAATATTTCCTATGCTAATGTTTTATTTTTCTTGGAAACAAAAACTTCCTATTCGAAAGCTATTCCTTCCGGTTTTATCAGTGCTGTTTTCGGCATTCTTTATTAATTATTTACCAGATAATGAAAAAAGTAATTCCATACTACTTGCATGTATTCACTTGCCTATTTTTTTGTGGGTCACACTTGGCTATACTTTTGTAGGGGGTGATTTGATGGGTAGTGAAAAGAAAATTAATTACTTGAGATACAATGGCGACTTTGTTGTGATTACAGCTGTAATAATGCTTTCTGGGTTTTTATTTTCGGCGATTACAATTGGCTTGTTTAAATTAATTGGCTTGAATATCGAAAACTTTTATGCTCAAAATGTAGCCATCTGGGGTGCGGCGGCAATACCAGTAGTGTCTACTTATTTAGTTCAAAACAATCCCCATTTAGTTAATAAAATATCGCCGGTTATTGCAAAAATATTTACGCCTATTGTGTTCTTCACCCTCTTGATATTTTTATCTGCAATTGCCTATACGGGTAAAAATATTTATGATGACAGGAATTTTTTGTTGATATTTAATGCGATGTTGATTGGCGTCATGGCGATTATCCTTTTTTCGCTATCAGAAGTTACTAAAAGTAAAAGTTCAAAAATTCAGCTTTTGTTTTTATTCGGACTTTCCTTGTTAACCATTATTGCAAATGGTTTGGCACTATCTGCCATTGTATTTAGGCTTACTGAGTTTGGAATTACGCCTAATCGAATTGCGGTGTTAGGCGCAAATCTGTTGATCTTTATAAATTTAATATTAGTAGCCCATAAGTTGTACCTGATTGCTAGAGGCAAGGCCACTGTTCAAAAAGCGGAAGCAGTAATTGCATTATTTATTCCAATCTATGGGATCTGGGCAGCGCTTGTTACACTAGGCTTGCCATTGCTATTTAATTTTAAGTAAAAAAATACACCATGCAGCTTAGTATTTTAATTTTTAAAAACAGATATGATACAAATTAAAGAATTGGATATTTCCTCGATTGTTAACTTACAGAATATTGGCAGACAAACATTTTCTGAAACATTCTCTGATTTCAATACACAAGAGGACATGAGCAAGTATTTGGATGAGGCATATAACCTCGAACGCTTAACAATAGAACTCCAAAACCCTCATTCCCATTTTTATTTTGCAATATTCGACAATCAGGTGGCTGGTTACTTAAAATTGAATCTGGGTCAAGCACAAACGGAACTTAAGGATCATAATGCACTCGAAATTGAAAGGATTTATGTACTTAAACAGTTTCAGGGGGCTAAGATAGGCCAAGCCCTTTTTACAAAATCTATCGATGTTGCCAAAGCAGCAAATGTTAAATATGTTTGGCTAGGTGTTTGGGAGGATAATAAAAAGGCTATTGCGTTTTATACTAAGAATGGATTTGTGGCTTTTGATAAACACATTTTTAAGCTTGGCGCAGATGAGCAAACTGATATAATGATGAAGTTTGAACTTTAACGCATCCTATTTAAAAGTCACAGAATAAGATGTTATTTTACGGTCGCATTCCTTTTTATGTTCCACATTAGCGTTTAGGAACATATTCCTATGGCAAATAGATGATAGAGAGTCCGTTTACTATTAATTTTACTCCCAAATAAAAAATAAACGTATGAAAAAAATCATCCTTTCCCTTTTAGTAAGTGCTTCTCTTATTTCTTGTTCAAATGAAGCAGCAAAGAAAGAGCAAATTGCTAACGATAATATCAAATTTTACTCGAATGTTTGGGAGGTGGCAATCAATCTAGGTAGAGTTAGTATTCTTGACACTGCATATGGCGAAAGCATCGTTTTACATACAACCCCAGAGACTAAAGGGAAAGTAGCTGCCAAAGCGTACTATCAAAACTACGTTACTGGATTTTCTGACAGAGAATTTATTGTTAAGGATATCTTTGCTCAAGGAGATAAATTAGTTAAACATTGGGAATTCAAAGGAACGCATACTGGCGATTTTTTTGGTATCAAAGCAACTGGCAAGAAAGTAGATGTTTTTGGTTGTACAATTGCGAAAATTGTTGACGGTAAGATTGTGGAAGAACAAGATTTTATGGATAATTTAGAATTTTTCCAACAACTTGGTTTAATGCCTCGTTAATCTAATTGACTTTTAATAAAAAAAGCCATCCTAATTTAGGATGGCTTTTTTGTGGAATTAGTTATTTAGTTGACTCTTTATAAAGGCCGAAGGTGTTACCCCCTTCCTTTCCTTAAAAGCGTCAATGAATTTAGATCTTGAAACAAAGCCTGCATTGGTTGATATAGCTTCGATTGTAATATTTTTTGCATTTCCCTCCTCAATCAACTTACATACGTAGTCGATTCGTAAATTCTTTTTCCATTCGCTAAAGGTGATCGAAAGTTCCTTATTGAAGTAATTAGATAGGAATCGCTCTGGAATTTTTAAGTCAAATGACATTTGAGAAAGCGAAAATCCCTTATTGATAAAAGGTAATTGGCTTAAATATTCTTTTAAAATAACGTCCAAATCACCTTCAATTCCCAAACTTGATGGCTTTATCTTTTTAGCCATATTCGACTTAATCTCTTGAAATATATTCTCATTTTTTACTTCTACTGTATAGGAAATGTTTCCATAAAGTACTTTAGGGAATAAAAAGAGGATGAAATTTTGAATAAAAAACCCCCCACCGCAAATTCTAAAATAATATTTGTCATTAAAAATGTCACTTGACTTAATATTAAAAATGGTAAAACCATGTCCATATAAGGTAGTCATATGGCCAATGCTATTGCAGGCAATTATAATTTGAATAAATGCCAATATCAAAAACCACCTCTGAATAACTGGGTTATTGGAAGGGATTGAATTGTACTTTTTCATTAATTGCTGCTTAGACCAGAAAAAATAACCTATCGCTAATATGCTATATAAAAACAAGTGAATTGAACGAGCAAAAAGGATAAATTCAAAAGATACCCAATTAAATTTTACATTGTAATTATTTGTAATCTCGACAATTTCCTTAGCAATGCGCGCTTTTTCATTAAAAGGTAGTGTGGTGAATGGTAAACTCACAAATATCATTAGGAAAGCAGGGATTAAATGCAAGTAATCCCACTTGCTAAATTTTTCTCCATCAGTAAGGGTGCTTTTTACATAGTAAAACAATAGAGGCCCTAATAAAAAAGATAAC
>CALPKD020000027.1 GCA_943324055.2 Chitinophaga pinensis | reverse complement strand
ATTATGGTAGTAGCTGCCGCAGAAGTAAGTGTAGGTTTGGCAATTATAGTAATGATGTATCGTAACACGCATTCGGTTGACATCAATTTCCTAAACAGATTAAAGAATTAATTCATTTCGCATGAAAGTAATATTAGCATTGATCATACTCTTGCCATTGGCGGGGTTTTTATTCAACGGATTAGGTCGTAACATTTGGAGCAAAAAAACAGTTGCTATTCAGGCAACTATGTACATATTTGCTTCTTTTGTTTTTAGCTTAATCGCTTTTTGGAATGTACAGGAACAAGGTGCAATGACCGTTCATTATTTTGACTTTATCAATACGAGTAAATTCAAAATTCCATTTGACTTAAAGGTGGATGCATTGTCTGCTTTATTCTTATTAGTTATTACGGGCGTAGGCACTTTGATTCATTTATATTCTACGGCTTATATGAAGGAAGAGGAAGCACCTCATTACGCGCGTTATTTTGCTTATTTGAATTTGTTTATTTTCTCCATGTTGCTTTTGGTATTAGGAGACAACTATGTCATTATGTTTATTGGATGGGAGGGTGTTGGATTGTGCTCATATTTATTAATTGGCTATTGGTTTACGAATGCTTCTTTTAACTACGCTGCTAAAAAGGCCTTTATCATGAATCGCATTGGAGATTTAGGATTCTTATTAGCGATATTCTGGATGATTGTTAAACTAGGCTCTGTGAGTTATAGTGAAGTGTTGACCGTGGAGAGTTTGGCTAAATTGTCTACTAGCGACATTACAGCCATTACCTTATTGTTGTTTGTTGGTGCGATGGGTAAGAGTGCTCAAATCCCTTTGTTCACTTGGTTGCCTGATGCAATGGCCGGCCCTACTCCAGTATCTGCATTGATCCATGCTGCCACAATGGTTACAGCGGGTATATACATGATTACTAGAAGCAATTTATTATTTATTCATAGCGAATTCACGCAAAATTTCATCGCTATTATTGGGATTAGTACTGCATTACTTGCAGCGACTATTGCCATAAAGCAAAACGACATTAAAAAGGTGCTGGCTTATTCAACAGTGAGTCAATTAGGCTATATGTTTTTAGGATTAGGGGTTGGTGCTTATTCGGGCGCAGTATTCCATGTTATTACGCATGCTTTTTTCAAAGCCTTATTATTCTTGGGTGCTGGTTCCGTGATTCACGCAATGCATCATGAACAAGATATTCAAAAAATGGGCGGACTAAAATCAAAGTTGCCTATTACCCATATTACTTTTTTAATTGGCTGTATTGCTATTGCAGGCATTCCTCCATTTAGTGGATTCTTTTCAAAAGATGAAATATTAGCGGCTGCCTATGAGAAAAATCCGGTGTATTGGTTCTTAGGATTAGTTGGTGCAGCAATGACTGCTTTTTATATGTTCCGATTATATGCTACTACCTTTTTGGGCAAGTTTAGAGGAACGGATGACCAGGCAAATCATTTGCATGAAAGTCCAGCTGCAATGACATTGCCTTTAGTTATACTTGCTATATTAAGTGCAATAGCAGGAGCAATTGGGGTTCCTGAGATTATGGGTGGAGGACATTGGCTGTCACATCAATTAACGCCAATTGTGGGTGCACCTCATGAAGCCGTCTTGTCACATTCAACGGAATGGACATTAATGGCAGTGTCTGTTGCAATCGCATTCACGGCTTTACTTATTGCGGTATTGATTTATCGTAAAAAAGCAGATGGAGCGCCGCAAACAACAATCGGAAAATTCTTTTTTAATAAATGGCATATCGACGAGTTGTATGATATGATTATAGTAAATCCATTAAATCGATTTGCAGGGTTTTTAAAAGACGTGGTAGAAAAGGGGGTGATTGACGGCGCGGTAAACGGCACAGGTAAATTAGTACAATATAGTGCAAGACAAATTAGACTTATTCAAAATGGCCAAGTAGGATATTATATTTTATTCATGGTATTAGGGATGGTCGCTTTATTCCTTTTCTGGTTCAACGATACTGCCATCTTGCGATTTTTCATAAAATTGACTCAAAAATAATTTAAGCAACGTCTATGTTACTTTCCATCTTATTCATTCCATTTATCGCAGCGATTATCTTATTGTTTATTAAAGACGATAAGCGTGCAAATGCTACAGCCATTGGATTTAGCGCAATAATACTGGGTGTTGCATTGTATATTGTATTTACTAAAACTGCTACGTTTGACATTGCATGGCTACCACAACTCAATAGCCGTTTTTTATTACAAGCGGACGGGTTGGCTAAAATATTAATTTTATTGACTGCAATTAGTTTCCCTGCTATTCTTATAGC
This sequence comes from Chitinophaga pinensis, assembly GCA_943324055.2. GTDB lineage: Bacteria > Bacteroidota > Bacteroidia > Chitinophagales > Chitinophagaceae > Sediminibacterium > Sediminibacterium pinensis_F. Next base: position 6,757 of record CALPKD020000027.1, on the reverse strand, counting down.
GACAGCGAATAATCAGCCAAAGCAAAAGCATATTTTTTTATCGCTGTTGATGTTTACTCAAACTGGCTTAATGGGCGTTTTTTTAGCAGGCGATGCATTGTTGTTTTATTTCTTTTGGGAATTGGCCTTGATCCCTGTTTACTTTTTGTGTTCCATTTGGGGTGGTGAGAAAAGAATTGCAATTACATTTAAATTCTTTATTTACACTTTTGTAGGATCCTTGTTTATGTTGATTGGAATTATTTTATTGTATTCAAATACGACAGACCATAGTTTTTTAATTGAATCCTTTAAGCATGCCACTTTAACTAGTAGCCAGCAAATGACTGCTTTTATTTTGTTCTTTATAGCTTTCGCAATTAAGATGCCTATCTTCCCTTTGCATACATGGCAGCCAGATGCGTATGAGCAATCTCCTACCGCAGTAACGATGGTGTTGAGTGCAGTGATGGTTAAAATGGGATTATATGGTATCCTTAGATGGTTGTTGCCTTTGTTCCCAATTGCAGCAAAAACCGCGTCTGTTTTTATAGTTGATTTATCTGTGATTGGTGTTTTATATGCTTCTTTTATAGCAATTCGCCAGGATGATATCAAACGCTTAATTGCGTATTCATCTATTGCACACATTGGATTAATGAGTGCTGCTTTATTTACCCAAAATGAGATTGGAACACAAGGCGTTTTAGCGCAATTGTTTTCACATGGAATTAATGTATTGGGTTTATGGATTGTTGCAGATGTAATTGAACAACAAACAGGAACGAGATCCATGAAAGACTTAGGCGGCTTAGCAAAAAAGCAACCCACATTAGCAATATTATTGATTGGGTTTGCTTTTGCCAATATCGCACTTCCTTTAACAAACGCATTTGTAGGAGAATTTTTAATGTTTAATAGTTTGTTCCAATTTAATCCTTGGGTAGCTGCTGCTGCCGGGGTGAGTATTATATTAGCGGCTATCTATACCTTAAACATGGTTCAAAAAGTGGCATATGGTGTTGTGAGTGAAAAGATAAATAGGATGCAGTCGCCCAATAAAAATGCACAAGCAGTGCTTATTGTTTTATTAGTAGTCGTGTTTTTTACAGGTGTATATCCTCAGCCGTTGTTTAATTTAACAGCCGATACTTTACAAAACTTGTTTGTCAAATAATTTAAAAGAATTAGTAATGAATGCAATTATATTTTCTGCTTTTTTTGGTGTTGTAATGATGTTTTGCTCATGGGGTATTAAAAGTGCCGGTGCGCAAAAGAATATTACGCTTTTCGGATTACTCGTTTTAATCCTTGCTAATTTAGCGCAAATGAATGGCTGGTGGGTCATTGACTTTGACACAAAAGGAATGTTAGCTTTTAACAGATTTGGCCTGTATACCAATACAATATTATTCGGCTTAACCTTTATCTATATATGGATTAATGGGGAAGAGATTGAAAAAATTGGAAATCATGCAGCTGACTTTTATGCATTATTCTTTTTTATATTATGCGGGGTAAGTGTACTTACCTCTTTTGATAATTTATTGATGTTATTTATTGGAATTGAAATATTATCTATTCCTTTATATATCTTAACTGGCGCTGATAAAAAGAATTTATTGAGTAATGAGGCTTCGTTGAAATATTTTTTAATGGGTTCTTTCTCAACTGGCATCTTATTATTAGGGATTACTTTTATTTACGGGGCTACGGGAAGTTTTCATTTAGCAACGCCCATTTTGAATACTACAACGGGCTTGCCTAGGGAACAATTTTTATTGGCTGGTGGTTTAATTTTATTATTTGCTGCTTTAAACTTTAAAGTATCTGCTGCTCCTTTTCATTTTTGGACACCAGACGTATATGATGGTGCTCCAACAGTTTTTACTTCATTCATGGCAACAATCGTTAAAGCTGCCGCTTTCATTGCATTTTTTATTGTATTTGAAAGTCAATCAAAAGCATTGGGCTATACTTGGAATATCATACTTCCGTTTGTGATTGTCGCTACTTTATTGGTGGGTAACATTACAGCGGTATTTCAGCGTAGTGTAAAGCGAATGTTGGCTTATTCTAGTATTGCGCAAGCTGGGTTTATGTTGTTTGCCTTATACGGCAAATCCAATTTTGCAACCGAAGGCCTTTTATTATATGCAGTGGTTTATTCCTTAGCAACCATTGGCGTTTTTGGGGTACTCGTTAAAATGAAGGAATACAGTTTTGACGCATTTAATGGTCTTGCAAAAGCACACCCACTATTAGCATTTACGACTACTATCTTTTTATGCTCATTGGCGGGGATTCCAATCACAGGAGGTTTCTTTGCAAAATATTATATGCTAAATGCCTTATATGTGGCAGGTGCTGGGCTGTGGTTGTTAATCACTGCAATCATTTTTGCAGCTATTAGTGTCTACTACTACTTCAAATTAATACAAGCAATGTATTTCACTCCGGGAGTGCCTGCTCTTCAAGAAGTAAGCAATGCTTATCAGTACAAACTTGTATTTATAGCAATTTTGCTATTGGTCCTAGGAATTCTACCAAGCGTACTGTTCAATTATCTATACTTTTAGCCGTTCTTCAAATAGTATCCTCCTAAATCGGGACATGCGTGAATCTGTACTACCTTTAACGTTCAGTTAAACTTTGTATCATGACAATTCAGGATTCATTTACATTAGCATGGCGTACCGTCAAGAGCAATAAACTAAGAACGGGAATCACCGTTGCAATTATCGCATTTGGTATTATGGCGTTAATTGGCATTATTACCGCTATTTCGGCTATGAATCAAAGCCTTAAGGAGAACTTTTCCTTTATGGGTGCAAATGCATTTAGCGTTCGGTATAAGGAAATGAATGCTCGTTTTGGTGGAGGTGGAGGTAATCAGGAATCATTTTCAAAAATCAAGAAAGGGAAGAAAGAAAAAAAATCCAATTTAGATAAGCCTATTAAAATTGAGGAAGCTGCTTATTTCAAAGATCATTATGGATTCAATAGGGCCCAAGTGAGTGTGTATAGACGCGCTGGAGGGAACAATGAATTAAATTATAAAGACAAGAAAACAAATCCTCAAGTTACTTTATGGGGAGGGGATGAAAACTATTTAGCCGTGAATGGTTATCAGTTGACCACTGGCCGAAACTTAAACAATGTAGATTTAGAAAGTGGTAGGAGTGTTTGTATTATTGGAAGCAATGTAGCTTCTAAGCTTTTTGGTAACAAGCCAGAGCGAAGTATTGACAAAGTTATTTTAATACAAAGCAAGCCTTACAGAGTGATTGGCTTGCTTAAATCTAAGGGTTCAAGTGCAATGATGAGACAGGATGATATCGTCATCACTTCACTAAAAAATATTCGTCAATATTCAAACTTGAGTCCATCCTATAATATTGGCGTGATGGTAAATAATGTAACCGAATTAGATCCTGCTATTGGTGAATCCTTTGAGCAAATGAGAAAGGCGAGAAGATTAATACCAAGTGAGCTAGACAATTTTGTGATAGACAAGAGTGATAAATTTGCCGAAATGTTTATTGGATTTTTAGCTGGCATTAGCGGTGCCGCGGGTGCGATAGGAATGATTACTTTAATTGGTGCAGCAATTGGACTCATGAATATCATGCTTGTTGCAGTAAGCGAAAGAACCAGAGAAGTAGGATTGATAAAAGCAATTGGCGGCAAACGAAAAGATATACGCCGTCAGTTTTTATTTGAAAGTATTTTAATCAGTATTTTAGGTGCCGTATTTGGTATTATTCTTGGCGTACTGGTTGGCAATGTGTTTAGTTTAGTCCTGCACACTGGATTCGTAATTCCATGGATGTGGGTAATTATTGGAATTGTTATATGCTCCTTTGTAGGCCTGGTTGCAGGTATTTATCCAGCCATGAAAGCGGCAGCATTAAATCCTATTGACGCATTGAGATATGAATAAATATTTTCGAGTGAACGATAAAAAAAAGTCCCGATTATATCGGGACTTTTTTTTGGCAGTGCCACCAAAATTAAATTTTAAAATGCACGGCTAGTGTAAAATAAGTGCCGCGCCTTTATATTATTTAGGTTCTAAGATCTCTTTAATTCTATCTTGCAAATCGTCTAAGTGATTCACTGTTGTTGCATCTGTAATACTTGCTTTATTTGCTTTGATGCTAGCTGCCAATTTTTTCAATTGCGCTTTTGCTTCTGAAACAACATCTGTGTTTCTCACATCTGCCGATGCACTCATAAAAGGACTTGCAGCACTTGCACTCGCTGTTGCTGGAGCTGGATTAATTATGTCCCCTAATTGGCTTACGTATACTTTTTGTAAGTTACGACGGAATATATCACTTGTTTGTTGATTGCTCAATTCGGCAAATAATCCTTTACGTGCATCTTCCATCATTTCATGTAATGAGTAAGTACTCGTTGTAAATCTTGTACTGCTTGTTGTTAAGCGGTACAAACGATTCTTATCTAGCAAGCTTTTTAATACACTTGTTTGAATAGATTGGATTCTTTCATTGGCAACTGGATTAGATATTTTATTTAAAATAGAATTATCTAATAACCATTTTGGTGTTGCGAATAATTGAGTTTGTAAGAATGCCATTGCAGATTTTTGAATTGCAACAGGAGTTGGCGTGTATACGTCGCCAGCTTCTTCAACAGACTTTAATGTTTCATAAACACCGCCTACATTTTTCACAACATGGCCCATATATCTGCTAAATTGACCAACTAGTTGTAAGTACATTTGAGAAAGGTTTTCATAATGATCTCCTTCTTCTTTTGTCCATACTGGCAATTGTACCACAATTCTTTTCAAGTTTTTGATACCATACTCACTTGATAAAACAGAATTGTCACCCAAGTCCTCTGTTTGAGCACGAGGATCATCATTTCTACCTTCTCCACCAAACCATAAACGAGGATTTTTTAAATTATCAACCGCCCATTTGTTGGTTATTTTTTGATCTGCTTTTTCATCTTCTAAACCAGTGTAAGAATATCCCCATTTGATTGCCCATTTGTCATAGTCTCCAATGCGTGGAAATAAGCCCGGTTGAGTTATTTTATCTTCAGGTTGTGCTACATAATTAAAACGAGCATAGTCCATGATTGAAGCTGAGTGACCATTTGCTTCTACCCATGTTTTATCTCTTAATTTTTCAACTGGTGTTTTGCTACTGCTACCCATATTGTGTCTCAATCCTAATGTATGTCCAACTTCATGAGAAGATACAAAACGAATTAGGTTACCCATTAACTCATCGCTAAAGGTCATTTTTCTAGCTGCAGTATCTACCGCTGAAGCTTGAATCATATACCAATCGTGTACCAAACTCATTACGTTATGATACCAGCCAATATGACTTTCTAAAATCTCACCACTTCTTGGATCATGTACTTGAGGCCCATAAGCGTTTTCGATATCAGATGCGAAATAACGGATTACTGAATAACGTGCATCTTCCAAGCTCATCGTGCTATCCTTAGGCCATTCTTTACCGCTAATTGCATTTTTCCAACCCGCTTTCTCAAATGCTGCATTCCAGTCATTTACACCAGCAATTAAATAAGGCACCCATTTTGCAGGGGTTGCAGGATCTATATAGTATATAATTGGTTTTTTAGGTTCAACCAAAACGCCTTTTTTGTAATTCTCCATATCTTCTGCCTTTGGCTCCAATCTATAACGAACTGCAAAGGTTTGGCTTTCAACTTTTTGTTGATCATCTGAATATTCTACAAAATTGTCTGCGAAATAGCCCACTCTTGAGTCAAACAAACGTCTTCCCATAGGAGTTTTAGGCAATAACAATACCGACGTGTTTAATTCAAACGTTACAGCGCCTGCATTGATTGCAGCAGGAATTACAGTACCACCACCAAAAGGGCTTCCAGGAGTTGGACTACTTGCGTTGTATGTTTTTACGGTTTTGATTTCGATATTAATAGGGTAGGTCTTAATGCTTTCAATATACGATCTGTCAGCAGCAAGGGCGCTTAAGCTAAAATTACGTTTATCACCACTGGATAGGCTAACTACTTGATTATCACCTTTAAAAAAGTCTGTTACGTCAATTACACTGCTTGTAGAGTCTTTTCCGTAGGCTTTAATCTCAAAAGCGGCAACAATTGGGTCCAAATAGGAGTTTTTTACTGCTTTTGCAATGGTTTGTGTTGAATCAGCTCGACTTATCAGGCTAATAACTCGCATGAATATTTTTTGACTTGGTCCTTTTTCAAACTGAATGCTTTGTTCGTTGACCTCCTCGCCACCATACTTCCTTGCGCCACCCGCCACTGTAGCAAATCGAGTCACTGCTAAAAGTTCACGTCCTAAAAGAGAATCAGGAATCTCAAAGTAGAATTTATCCTCTAATGAATGTACGGTAAATACCCCTTTTTGACTTATCGCCTTTTTGGTGATTACTTCTGAAAACGGCTTTGGGCCTGCTTTTGCGGGGGCGTCTTTTTTCATTGCACCCGACATTCCGCTGGTGTCCGTTTTTTGAGCAGTGGAAATTGTCGCTAAAAGCACGACAAGTCCCGTAGAAAGTAGAAATCTTTTCATATTAAATTTTATTGTTAATTTATAAAAGCTCCATAAATATATTTTCTTTATTGTAACAACTGTTATTTAATCATAAATTTTAAATAAAAAAATCGTTTGAAATTTGTTTCATACGATAAATTAACTATTTTGTAACCCCTTAGAAACTAGTGAGCAAAGATTTGCGAGAAATCTCTTAACAGTAGTCCAAGAGGGAAATTATTCTTT
>CALPKD020000026.1 GCA_943324055.2 Chitinophaga pinensis | reverse complement strand
TTTATTCCAGGAATGCAAGTGATTGATTATGATTGGACCCAAATTGAATTGAAAACTTACATTGGCTTTCAAATTAATTATAAATAAATTGGAAAACCACTGTTAATAGTAAAGTAATAGGTGTAATATTATAACTCAAATAAAAAATCATGAACAGAATTCTAGCAATCTTAACACTCGATATGGAAAACCTTCCGGTTAATTTTCCTGAAATTCTAAAACTGGAGCAAGAAGTGGTAGCAGCATGGAAAGCTGAAGGGGTATTAGAGCACTTATTTTTAAGAGAAACTAAAAATGGTGCAGTATTAATTTTCACAAACGTGGACGAAGTGCAGGTTAAATTATTAATGGAAACGCTACCTTTTTACAAAATAAAAAAGAGTATTGAATATTTGAGCTTGATGCAACAGTTTTAAAAATAAAATTCATTTCCTTTAACGGATCAATGAATCAAATGCGAATAGGCCGCATTTAAGAGAACACCCTTAAGTTACTATTTGCGAGTGAAGTTTTGTATTGCTTCAAAGCTAATGCTGCAGGACCATTTGATACTGCCCCAGCGTTTGTGAATGTAGATCCATGGCCAGGGCAATAGAAACGATTGCTATTTCCTTGGTATTCCACGGTTACACTTTGATGTGTGCAAATTGAACTTACAGCAATGAATTCGTTGTTTAGCGTTCTAGCAATGATAATACCATTAACTGGATCGACGTAAAATCCCCCTGCATTATTTAAAACAGTATAAGGGGCAATGGACAAGTTGATTGTGAAATCGATTGTTTTAGGAGTAGTTGAATTATTGTTGGTAGTAGGTTCAGGTGCACTGCCTGATTTAGAACAGGATTGCATACATCCAAAGATTAGCACACCAGCTGCACTAAGGCCAACTTTTTCTATGAAATCTTTCCTTTCCATAATTGCTGTTTTATAAATTAATATTTTAAATTTAATATTGTTTTTATAAAGGAGCAATTTTTTTTAATAATTTGAAATGGTAAAAATTATATAGCGTATCAAGTTGATTGTTAGTGCCGCTCCTTCATTTCGATTATTTTTAAAGTACCAATTGCGCACCACTCGCTAATTTATATACCTTGCCATCGATCTTTATGTATACATCCATTGAACTAATATTTTTAATGAGATTTTTATCTACCGAAAATTTTAGATTCTTATATGCATTTATATAATCTACTAAATCAATTTGTGTTGTATAGTGAATGTCCTTCCGGTTTGCTACAAGCTTAAAGAAATTTTCCATCTCCCCCCATTTGTTTCCAGTGCCCTCATTTTCCCAGCTATGCCCCCAAACATCAAGTAATGCTAATCTATCTGATTTAATAAAATCCCCTACCAATTTATAAAAAATAGCAAGTTCTTTTTTATCGTTTGCTGTATCATTAGGGATATAAAAAGCTTTGGCAAATTGATGTATACTTGGATGCCATCTTAAAAAGTCAGTTGGTATTGAAAAATCATAAGAGTCATTTGTAGTTCTTGCGTATTCTATACCCAATCCGTTAATAGTTTCGACAACAAAATCGTTATAATTTCCAAAAGGATAAGCCATCCCTCTAACTGTATTTCCGGTTAGTTTTTCCAAGGCCCTTCGATCTTCTACAACTTGATAAGTGATATCTATTTTAGATAGGTCGCCAAGGCCAGGGTGATTCGCTGTATGAACCGAAACTTCGTGACCCGTGTAAAGGCTTTTGACTTCTTCTCTAGTTACATAATCCTTTGTACCCAATTTGTTTGAATTCAAATGAAAGGTTCCTTTAATTCCGTAATCATTCATCAACTTCACGAGCTTTTTGTCAGCAATAGGGCCGTCATCATAACTCATAATTAGCGCCTTGGATTTCCCTTGTGGAAATAGCATTTCTATTCTTAAGCTGCTTGATGGCTTATCGTTATTTGTTTGTGCGATTAACGAGTGAGTCAAAAAGACAAAGCTTATAAGTAGGATAATGTTTTTCATGGTCTTTTATTTAACAGCTAATACTTTAGCAGGCGATTATAGTTCAACCTAAATATAGGAACTTGCCTTGAGTATTTTATAATTTCGATTAATATGTATTAGAATTGAATTTTGTAAACAAAATTTGGGAAAAAGCCCAGTTGGTACTTCCAGCTTACGTTCTGATTTCTGTTATCATAGCTTTGGGAGAAGACGTTTTTATGATTTGTAACGTTTTGTAAGTCAAGCGATAATGTTTGGGATACTTTATTTACTTTACTATTAAAGGTGTAACCGAATTTTAAATCTGCTCTAAAATAGCTTGGGTATTGACTTGAATAAACATTACTTGATAATTGTTCACGGTCACTTGTTTGCGAAGCTGCTACATCAATTGGTGTATAATACCTACCCCCTGCATTTGTGAATTTTAAGTCAATGCTAGTTTTGTTTCTTTTACTAGCGCCTACATTCCATTCTTTACCTGCTAATATATTATATACATATTTCCCGTTAAATGCGGTATTGCGTTCAATGCCATCGCTACCTGTATATTTAGATTCGTATAGTGATGAAGTAAATAAACCATAATATCCTTTACTAAAAAATTTCTCAACGGTAAGCTCTACTCCATAGTTTTTACCTGTTCCTCCATTCACTAAATTATCTTCCAAATCGGTTTTAAAACCAGCACCTGTGTTTAGCATGGAATAACTACTAGAAAAAGCATTCACAGGTACATTGTATAAACTTTGGTAATATAATTCTGTTTTTATTCTCCAATCTTGCGCTGGTTGCAAGTTATAGCCTATTACAAAATGATTGCTTTTGGTAAAGTCTAAATTTTTATTATTGTAATTATATGTTCCGTCAGCATTTTGTGTTTGTAAAAAATAAACATTTATGGGTTGCATTTGAGAATGTAGGCCGTATCCAAAAGTTAAACTGCTTTTATTATCTAGATCATATTTTAAACCTAACCTAGGCTCTACCGATGTTGAATTGTTTAAGAAAAATGCTTGTGCGTGCATCCCTGCATTTATAGTAACTTTTTCAGATAAGTTATATTTTGCTTGTAAATAAGCTTGCCCAAAACTAGTTTGACTATTGTTATCCCATATTTGTTTAAAACTATCAGTTGGTCTTTGTTTCGTTTTATAATTCAGGTCTAAGCCTAGTAATTGATGCTCAACACCAATTTTTACAAATAGTTTAGAATTAATTTTTGAATTGTAGGAGGTACTAAAATTGTATCCTGCTTTTGCAGTTTTTGAAATTTCCTTCTCATAGGAAGCAAGGGAATTTCTGTCAAAATCATAATTAGTCACATCTGTTTTTGAATAGTTTAGCCCAATAGTTGAACTAAAATAGGATTTACTATTAATTTGTTTGAAATGGCTTAAGCCTATAATGCCAATTTTGCTTGCAAAATCTGATTCATTGCCATTGCCGTATAAATTATCATTTTTACCCCCGCTTTCTAAACTAATGGTACTTGTCCCTAAGATACCAAACAGTGAAAACTTACCAATTTTTGAAGTGCCACTATTTATTTTAAAGGATAAGTCCTGATAGGTAGGTGTCGCGGTTGTACCTATATTAATGCCCATTGATTGAGCAATACCTGCTAGGGAATATCTGTATCCCACTAAGTAAGACGATCCCTTTTCCTTATTTATAGGCCCTTCGGTTGTGGCTTCTAAACCTGTTATAACGCCTAATTGTAAAGTGGTTTCCCTTTTTTTATTGTTTCCGTTTCTAAAGCCAATATCAAATACACCCGCATTGGCATTACCATATTCTGCTGGGAAAGCAGAAGTAAAAAAATCGGAGCTTTTCAATAAATTGGTATTTAATGCACTCACGGCGCCACCTGTAGTACCAATGGAGGCAAAATGATTTGGATTGGTCACATTCATGCCATCAATTTTCCATAAAACACCAGTTGGTGAATTACCCCTAATGACTATATCATTCCTACTATCATCTGGTGCACTTACTCCTGCAAAATTAGCTGCTAAACGCGCAGGGTCACTTCGGCCCCCTGCATAGCGATTCACTTCCTCCATTGAAAAAGTGCGTGTACTTACGGTAGCCATTTTATTAATGCTAGATGCTTTATTAGATGTTTTAACAATTACATCTTTCAAGTTTTTATAGTCCTCTTCTAAACTAATATCTAAAATTGTCTCTTTACCTGAAGCCACTATAATATTGCCTACAACAGATTCTTTGTACCCATTAAAGGTGACTTTTACATCATACCTCCCAGGATTCAATTCATTAAATGCGTAAGTTCCATTAGTGTCGCTAATGGCTATTTTTTGATTTTTTACAATTTGAATGGTTGCTCCATAAATAGGAGACTGAGCAAGTTTATCTATTACTGTACCTCTAATATTTTGTTTATTATTTTGAGCAAATGTGATAGTTGCAATAAAAGTGAGGGCAATAGTGTAGTAGTGCTTCATGTAATTGAAGTGGTTTAATTTAAAAAACGTGAGTAATTATTATTTTTGTGGAGGAGGACCTTGTTGATTTCCTTGTCCTGGTCTTGGGGGTCTCATTTTCAATACGACTTCTTTATACCGCTTCGCTTGATTTTCGTTTAGTATAGAAAGTATTTTTTGATCTCTTACTTTTTCAAATCCTTGTATTTGTTTAATTTGACTTTCGTTTGGCGGAGGTGTCATTCCTTTAAGTAATAGGTCTGTCTGCTTAAAAAATTTATTGAATGCTTCGGCAGTAGTATTTATTTGGGGGCCACTTAATTGTAATTCTTTGCCAAGTATCTCTTTGGTTTTGTTTAATCTTTCTTCTATACTAAGAGGAGCGCCTGGCTTTTGTGCATTTGCAGTAAAAACCACTAATAGTAATACACCAACAATTATTTTTTTCATATACTTTTTTAATTAGACGGAACTAATCTGACTATTCCTTCCTAATAGATTGTTAATAGTACAAATCCCATTTTCTTATCCATTATGCGCCTATTTTTCAGCAGTAGGAGGTATTTCTTCTTTCATGGAAGGCCTGATGCCTTGCTGAGGACTATTAACTGAATTGACCATTTTTTGAATCAATTCATCAAATTTTGGCTTTTGTTGGTCCGAACATAAAGCTCTTACTTTTTTGAAATGTTCGAAAGTGAGAATATCTAGTGATTGTATGGACAAGCTAACCTGGGCTGCTGCATTATTCCGGGCACTGTCAATTATTGTATTAGATTTTAATAATTGAAAAAAAAGTTCTTTATCAATTTTAATTTTTTCTCTTATTATTTTTGCATTTTCATTATGATCCTTTGCCAACTTAAAATAAGCATCTTTTTGACTGTCACTAAAATTTAATTTAGCTGCTAAAAATTCTTTTGGAGAATTATCTCTTTCATTTTTAATATGACCTACCCAGAAAAATATAAGTGATGCTATATTTGCAGAAATCAATAATACAATTAGCCAATTTGTAAATTTAATTTTTATTAGGTCTTTCATAGTATTAATATTTTAATTTGAAATAGTTTGATCATAAGAAACCGCTAATGCTTCTATATTTGTATTCGTATTTGTGCGAACGATTTGTGTATCATTCCCTATTAGTAAGCTGTTAATGAACAAAAACAAGGATAGTACACAAATAACTAAAACCGGCTTTATGTAAAACACTGCTTCATTTGAAGTAGATTCGCTTTCCATTCTGGCTTTTAATCTTGTGTAAAAAAAATCAGGAGCGCCCACCTCTTTCATATTTGATATGATAGTAAAATCTTGCTCAAATTGTTCATCAGTTATATTTTTCATAATTATTAATTTTATGAGTTGTAATAGTATTTTAGTTTGCTCTTTAAATTTTCTTTAGCCCTACTTAGTAAGGACTCAATTGCCTTTATACTCAACTCCATTATCACACTCGCTTCCTCATGCTTCATTCCCTGCACTCGTATTAAAGTAAAAGCGATTCGTTGGTTATTAGGCAACTCGCTGATGGCTTTAAAAATGATCGCAGCTTTTTCTTTATGCTCATTATTAATTCCAGGGTTAAGATAAGTAGCGTCCATGCTTTTTTCTTCGGAAGGCATCCACCAAGGAGCAATTGAATGTAAGCGCTGCCTATTTTTTTGTTTACGTATTTTTTCCAATGCTTTCCTTACCGCAATTCGATAAATCCAGGTAGCCAAACTAGACTCCTCTTTAAAACCGCCTATAGATTCAAATACCTGAATAAAAGTTTCTTGTGCAGTATCTTCTGCCTCACTTGTGTTTTGCAAGATGTTAAGCGCACTATAATACACTCTGTCCTGATAATTTTGTACCAGTACCTTAAAAGCGGAGGCTTCACCCTGCTTTAACCTTGCTATCAGTTCTATCTCATTCAAAACATACATTTATTAGATGCTTCAACTTGTTCATTCCTTTGGTGAATGTTAAAATAATTAATTTATCTATTTTTCACCTCCTCAAAAGCTAGATCATAATCGTCTCTTAAAGTTCCCATGGTTCTATCCCAAAAAAGAAAGTACAAACCGTAATTACCTTTAAAATACTTATGATGCTGATTATGACAGACTGATGTGTTCACCCATTTTCCAATCAATGTTTTATTAAAACCCTTTGGATATAATTCCCAGCCTAGATGGCCATAAATATTATAGATTATGGAGAGCAGAAAAAATATTGGAATATGAGATTTATGAAGTGGGAATGAAAAGGCGAATACTAAAAATATGCCATTTTCAACAATTGCTTCTAATGGATGAAATGCGTAAGCTGCCCAAGGAGAAGGATTTGTAGATTTGTGATGAACTAAATGAAATAGGTTAAATAATTTTTTATGATGCATTAATCGGTGTGTCCAATAAAAATAAGTGTCATGTATCATTATCATAACAGGGAAAGCAGCAAAATAGTATAACCACCCACGCTCATTTATTTCATCGTAAATTTTTGTATAAGCCCTAATATTTGGATTACCCATTACGTTAATGATAATCAAGCCGAAAATTAAAATGGTCGTAATCGAGTATAAAAACTCTCTTATAAAATCACTGTTTTTGGCGTTAACTCCCTGGATTTTTTTATAAAATAATTTCCTTTTAAATAGGACATAAAAAAACAAAAATGCAGCGCCTGCAATTAGGGTATATCTAGCGCCAATTCCAGAAACAATTTCAAAGTATTTATTTAGCTTATAAAACCCAAATTTACTTACATTTTTGTTGGCTGTATAAATGTATCCATTGTCACTATTTAATATATAACTTGTTTCTATACTTTTTTGTGGAACTAGTTTTAGCAAAGTAAAATGGTCACTTAACTTACTAAAGGCTTTAAAATCTACTTCAGTTATTTTTATTGTATCATCTATGTCAAAATAGATCGTTGTTTCATGTGCCACTTGAATTTTAGTATTGGTTAATTTAATATTTTTATCACCGTTTATTATTAAATTATTTTTTACCAATGCTGAAATCATATTTTGCGTTGCATACACATCTAAACTATCGGTTTTTGATTTTGGGAAATTTGCAGCAATCGCTAATTGGCAAGTATAAAGTGGAGCTGTTACAAATACTGACCATTTTTTATCTTGATGCTGAATAATTGAAATTGTAGAAACTTGTGGGTTATGTGCAAAAGCAGCCCGACTTAAAAGTAAAAGAATAAGTAATAATGGTACTCTACGCATTTTTATTTTTATAATGTTACAGAAAATGATCCTGGTATCCCCCTAAAGCTATTAATAAAACTATTAGTTCCTGCAAAAGCTACATGATAATGATACCCCCTTTTTGAATCATAATGTCCTCTACTTGCATCTAAATCTGTTGATTCATTCCCAGATTCATCTAACCTTTCAAAGAGACCATATCCGTCCATTGCATACCCAATCATTCCGGCATGACCATCCGTTTGCTTAATCTTTGTTGATTTTCCTGTAGCTGCATGATAATGATATCCTGTTACTCCATTTACATGTCCGCCAGCATCATCAAAGGGCGCCAATGTAAATGCACCTAATATAGCTTGTGTTGGCGCTGGTGGGTCAAAATTGATTCCATTAAATGCAATTCCAATAATAGTGCCCATCGCGCCCATCCCCCCAATACTGGTCACAGCTGATGCTCTAATTGGTTTTACTGGTATGTAATATGTTTTTTTAATTCCTGGGAAATAAGAAGGTTGACATTGAACACAATAATTTTTATAATTTGGATCCACATCCGGGCGGGCAGCTGCTAAACATCCTTCCTTCGTGCTTGTAACATTAATTTCTCCAGTAGCTGAATTATATAATTTCCATGTAGTGTTAGAATAAAAGGCAGCTAAATTTTTTATAAAAGGACCGTCTACATCGTACAATTTTCCACCTTCAAACCAGATACCCCCTTTATCAATACCGTCATTTATATTCGTTGGGCACCAAGGACCTTGAGTATGGTCAGTTGGGGTATTATTGGAGACAATTTTATAACATTCTACAGATGATCCATTGGACAGCGTCTTATTGACTTTTGTTATGCTTTCAACTAATCCCGCTTGTAGGAAGTACGCTGGGTTTACCTCTATAACTACATCATCAGTGATGCTAGATATATTACTTGATTTACTGCATGATGCGAACAAAGTTATAATTATAAAAAAAGTGATTGTTTGATGTTTTATGATCCTGGTATTCATTATTATTGTTAGTTTTATTATATTAGATGCTTTGCATAAATAAATCCTTCGCTAATTCTTATTTTTTTACCACCGAAGGATTCACGTAGTAAAAACATCTAATTGTTAAATTATTAAAATATGAAATTGAGTAAGTATAGTCTAGTTTGTCTTGTATGTACAATTGGTATAATTTCTTGTAGTAAGTCAGATTCATCGACAGTTAGCACTACGCCAGTTGTAACTGCTGTTCCGGCTGTATATTCTAAAATTTATGGTGCAACTAGTATCACGAATGATGGCACTTATATCACCATTAAAACAAAGGACTTGCCAGATCACAAAAGTGCTTATTACCCTACTTCCAATGCATTATATGAAGCCTACAGTGGCACTACCTTTGGCGGGTTAAATTTTAATAAAAACCCTAATAGTATTATTGAGCAGTCAACAACTATTAAAATTCCAGTGAATCCAGCAGTGAATGCTACACATGCAGCTACGCCATTGGGTCCAATAGGGGTTGCGTTAAATGGAGTTACCTTTTTTAACCAATACGCAGGACCTAGCCAGCCGCTAACAAACGAAATGATAAGCTTTGATAAATACTATGGACATCCGCAACAGTCTGGTATGTATCATTACCATGTTGAACCATTGTATCTAACTACTGTAAAGTCATCAAAATCAGGTTTGATGGGTTTTTTATTAGACGGGTTCCCAGTGTATGGAC
>CALPKD020000025.1 GCA_943324055.2 Chitinophaga pinensis | reverse complement strand
ACAAATATTGTAAATTCTTTAGCTTTAGCAGCAGCCACTAAATTAAATGCTATTGATACTGCATCCTTATCTTCAAGAATTAATTTAAAAGCGAATTTAGCTGATGTTAATACTTCGCTTGCTACGAAAGCAAATACCACAGACGTTACAACAAGCTTAGCATTAAAAGCGAATTTAGCTGATGTTAATACTTCGCTTGCTACGAAAGCAAATACCACAGACGTTACTACTAGTTTAGCATTAAAGGCGAATTTAGCTGATGTTAATACTTCGCTTGCTACGAAAGCAAATACCACAGACGTTACTACTAGTTTAGCATTAAAGGCGAATCTAACTGATGTCAATACGTCGCTTGCAACTAAAGCGAATACTACTGATGTTACAACAAGTTTAGCATTAAAAGCGAATTTGACTTCTCCAATTTTAGTAACACCTGCGTTAGGAACACCAAGCTCTGGTATAGCAACAAATTTAACAGGACTTCCATTGACAACGGGGGTGACAGGAATTTTATCTGTAGCAAATGGCGGAACTGGACTAGCTTCTACAGGAATAAGCGGGCAGGTATTAACTAGTGTAGGTGCTGGGAATTTATCATGGACTACATTAAATAGTATAGCAAATGGGAACACTCTTGGAGATATGCTATATTGGAATGGCTCAGCATGGGTTAACGTAGCGGCTGGATCAAATGGGCAAACATTATTCTTCAATAATGGAGTGCCGACATGGGGTACATTAGCTGGAGCAATTGTGGGTATAATCGGTGCTGGTGAAATTCTATCACCAGTCACTGGCAGAATCTGGATGGATCGCAACCTTGGTGCTACTCGTGTGGCAGTAAGTCCAAATGATAACCTTGCTTACGGTAACTTATATCAATGGGGAAGGGGATCAGATGGGCATGAATTAATAACTTGGTCAAGTGCCTCAGCTGGCACAGCTTCTAATACTGTCACTAGCACTAAGTCAAGTTCTGATCAACCGGGCGATGCATTATTTATAACAAGTAATGATAATAATTGGCAATCTACTCCAAATAATAATCTATGGAATGGAGACGGCGGTGTAAATAACAATCCTTGTCCTACTGGCTATAGTGTACCTACTGATGCAGAATGGATTGCAGAGGGTATTCAGAATTTGAGTGGCGCTTTTACTTCACTTAAATTAACTACAGCTGGGTTACGTTACTGGATAAATGGTAGTGTTACTTCAAGTTCATATTCTGGAAATTACTGGTCAAAAACTGTCAGTAGTAGTGGTTATGCCCTTTCCCTACAAGTTAGTAATAGTTCGTATTCTGGTGCATACATAACTAGCTTTCCTTTAGCTGCTGGGTTATCTATTAGATGTATTAAAAATCAGTAATTTTTAAATTTGTATCATTTTCCTGAAAATATTAGGAGAGTTCATTTTTTCTAATACACACAATAAAGATTTATATTAATAAAAATACTTTATCATAAAAATAGTAAATCCCCGTCACCTAAAATCTAAGTGACGGGCTTTTTAATTTAGTAAACGCCAATTTCCTAAGCGACAACAAACCGTTTAATCTTTTTCCGATTTACTTTTTTCTCGGCATGCCATAACTCATAATTCTTTTGCAAGTTCATCCAAAATTCTGGCGTATTATTGAATGCAACGGATAGTTTAATGGACAGCTCAGGACTAATGCCGGATCTTTCATTCACAATTGCAGATAAGTTAACCCTAGCAATACCAATACCATCTGCTACTTCGGTAATTGTTAGTCCATATTCTTTAATAAATAATTCCCGTAAAATTGCACCTGGGTGGGATGGAGTTATTTTTCTTATTTTTTGCTTCATTTCGAATAGGTTGCGGCAAATACTTGAAATAGTAGTTACTTGATTAAATATTATTGTTAAACAATATAGTCAATATAAATAAGTAATTATGACAGAAGAAATATTTGTAGAAGAAATTATTATGAGCAAAATTTATTTTGTTCGCGAGAAAAAAGTGATGTTAGATAAAGATTTAGCAAAATTATATGGCGTAGAAACAAAAAGGTTAAAGGAGGCAGTTCGAAGAAATATGGAAAGATTCCCTGAAGATTTTATGTTTGAGATGTCAAATGTAGAATTTCAAAATTGGAGGTCACAATTTGTGACCTCCAATGCAGGCAAGATGTCGTTTAGAATTCCACCCTATTGTTTTACTGAGCAAGGAGTTACAATGCTTTCTTGTATCTTAAATAGTACAAGAGCTATAAATGTCAACATTCAAATAATTAGAATATTTACTAAGCTTAGAGAAGTGATACTAACTAATAATGATATTCTCCTTCAGATTGAAAAAATGGAACGAGTGTTACTTGGACACGATCAACAACTTATACAAATATTTAAATATCTAAAAGAGTTATTAAATCCAGTTTATCCTCCTCGGGATAAGATTGGATTTAAACCTATGGATAATAACAGTTAGTGTATTTAATAATTGGAGGTCGCAAATTGCGTCCTCCATTACCTACTTAACCACCACATACACCACCCAACTACATACATAAGCTAACCCTGTCATCATAAAAAATTGAATGGTGGGCCATTTCCAGGTGCCGGTTTCGCGTTTTACCACAGCGAGTGTACTCATGCATTGCATGGCAAGTACATAAAATACCATTAACGATAAGGCGGCGGGTAAACTATATACGGGCGTGCCGTCGGGGCGCTGTGCCGATTTTAATTTATCTCGTAGGGAACTATCGTCTGCCGATTCTACACTATACAATGTAGCCATCGTGCCCACAAATACTTCACGTGCTGCAAAGGAAGTAACAATGGCAATACCCATCTTCCAATCAAATCCCAATGGTGCAATTGCAGGTTCAATGGCTTTGCCTAATAGGCCTGCATAGGAATGTTCCAATTTTTGAGTACGATAATTTTTATCTATTTGTTTTTGATTGGCTGGGTTTGCCGTAAGCTGTTGGATATGAGTTTGTTCGACTCCGTTCATTTGGGCACTAGGGCCGTATGAACTTAAAAACCACAACAAAACACTAATTACCATAATCACCTTTCCTGCATCGGTAACAAATATCTTTGCTTTTTGAATCATGGTCATGCCAACATTGCCCCAGCGCGGTGCGCGATATACAGGTAGTTCTAATATAAAATAACTCTTCTCTTTTATTTTTATAAATAACGCTAATACCATGCTTACTAGTAAGGCCATGATAATGCCTAGGAGATATAATCCCATCATCACCAATCCCTGCAAACTTAAAAATCCTAAGTATACTTTTTCGGGAATTACTAATGATATTAATATAGTATACACAGGAAGCCTTGCACTACAACTCATAAAAGGAGTCACTAGTATGGTAAGCAAGCGTTCCTTTTTGTTTTCAATATTTCTCGCACTCATGATTGCAGGCACGGCACAGGCAAAGCCACTAATCATTGGCATTACACTTTTCCCGTTTAATCCCACACTACGCATTAACTTGTCACTTAAAAAACTGATACGCGCCATATAGCCTGTGTCCTCTAATATGGTTATAATACCAAACAGGATCATGATTTGTGGTACGAAAACAATGATGCCACCCATGCCCGCTATAATCCCATTTACCAACAAGTCCTGCCACCAGGCTTGCGGCAGCACTGCGTTTAAGTAAGTGGTTAGATGTGTAAAAATCCATTCAATACCATCCATTGGAAATTTAGCCATCCAAAAAACGGATTGGAACAATAAAAACAACACGGAGAATAAAATAAAGTAACCCGCTACTCTATGTAAAAAAATATTATCTAATTTATCTGTTCTTTTTTTCTTGGCATTTGGATCCGGTTCAGTTACATACTTTTTCATCAGCTGTTGTATGTGCGTGTACCTTTGTAATATTTCCTGCGCCTGTGTCTTGGTATGATTAAAATCGGTATCTATTTCAATTTGCTCAATGGTCTCTTGCATTTCAGCATCTAACGGAAATTCCTCGTGGTGCATTAAATAGTGCAATGCAGCATAATCACTATGGGTTGGATATAATTTTTTAAACGCATCTATTGCTGCAGGCGCTAAATTTTTATTGTCAATAAAACTTTCCTGATTCCTGGATCGTTTAGTTTCAATAATCCCCGTCAATAATTTTTTTAATTCTGTGAGCCCTTTATTTTTTCGTGCATCTATTGCAACAACAGGAATACCCAAGTCTGTTTGCAGCCCTTCGATATCTATTCTAATTCCTTTTTTACTTGCCAAGTCATTCATGGTAAGGGCTAGTACTACGGGTATTTTTAAATCTATAATTTGACTACAAAAAAGTAAGTTCCTTTTTAAGTTACTCGCATCCGCCACTAGTAATATTACATCTGTTTTAACGTCAGCATCCACTCCCATCAATACCTTATAGGCAACCCATTCGTCGGCTCGTTTTGGATAAAAACTATAAGTGCCTGGTAAATCAATCAAGGTAGATTGGTGAGTCCCTAATTGTAGCGATCCTGTTTTTTTATCGACCGTGACACCTGGGAAATTGCCTACTTTTTGGTGCAAGCCGGTTAAGGCGTTGAAAAGTGAACTTTTTCCGCAGTTGGGGTTACCCACCAGTGCTATATGTATGCCGGCCTTCATGTGGCGGCAAAGCTACCCCTATTGTATGGGGAGTGCTTACGAAATTAGAAATTGAGTGTCGTTTTAAACTAATGTGTCCTAAGTCACCTATTTCCTGACTGCTTTACTTAATTTTGTGGCTCAAACACTTCCTTATGCGTAAAATTAGCCTACTCGTTTTATTACTTGCTCCGGTATTATTAATGGCTCAAAAGCTTACAAGAGCAGACAAGGTTTTGGTTCAACAATTACAAAATCATATTAAATTTTTAGCGAGTGACGAGTTAGAAGGACGTCGTGCGGGTAGTGTAGGGGAGCAAAAGGCAGTGGACTATATTGTTGCACAGTATCAATCAATAGGTTTAAAGCCAATGGGTACGGATGGTTTTATACAAGCATTCCCGATTGACGAGGGTAAGCGATTAACGGCGAGCTCGTTTATAAAAGTAAACAAGCAGCCGCTTGAATTAACAAAGGACTTTTTTCCATTATCAAATAGTGGTTCAGGCAATATTACTTCTCGTGCTTCTGTTTCGTTAAACGAATCAAAGCAGGTTTGGTTTAGAGACTTACAAGATGTGCTAGAGGAAAATACAAGCAATCCTCATTTTGATATCAATCAATGGGTGGTTACTGCCTCCAATGAATTAAAGGGCAAAGGGGCGACTGCACTTTTTTTACATAATAGCGGAACCTTAGTGGACAATATTCAATACTATAAATTTGATACAGCAAAAGCATTGGCAATCCCTGTGGTATATTTTACGAAAGATGCATGGACAAAATATTTTAAAGACGAAGTAGAGACCTATGATATCAATGCCAATATTGAATTTGAACACGCTACAAGAACTGCGCATAATGTTGCAGCCTTTATCGATAATAAAGCAGCGAACACGGTAATTATAGGTGCTCATTTAGATCACTTAGGTTACAATGAGGACCACAATGCCTTAGATATTAACGATAATATTCGCAATGGCGCGGACGATAACGCGAGTGGTACAGCAGCTTTAATTGAAATGGCTAAAAGTTTAGTAAAAAAATCCCCTAAAAATAATAACTATTTAATATTACATTTTTCAGGCGAAGAGTTGGGATTATTTGGCAGCAAATATTGGTTAGAGCACCCAACTTTTAAAGGCAACTTAAACTATATGATTAATTTGGATATGGTAGGTAGATATGACACTGCGCATAAATTAACTGTTGGCGGATTTGGGACCTCAAGCAAGTGGGCAGAGATTTTAGCAAAAACACCTACTTCACTAATTACTCATTATGATAGCGCAGGGGCAGGACCTAGTGATCATGCAAGTTTTTACAGAAAAGACATGCCGGTACTATTTATGTTTACTGGAAGCCATAGTGATTATCATAAAGCAACGGACGATTGGGATAAAGTAAACTATATTGCGGAATCGAGCATTGTACGTTATGTGCAAACTATTATTAAGAATACGGATGGTTATGGCAAGTTAGATTTTCTTAAAACACGCGAAGCGGCAATGGGTAAAAGCACTAAGTTTAAAGTGACTTTAGGGGTGATGCCCGATTACGCGTTTACTGGCGCTGGTGTTAGGATTGACGGCGTGAGTCCAGGTAAGACAGGCGAGAAACTTGGATTAAAAGCCGGGGATGTTTTAGTAAAATTAGGAGACTATAAATTATTGGATGTGATGGGATATATGGAAGCTTTGTCTAAATTTAATAAAGGAGATAAAACTGTTTTAACTATTAAAAGAGCCACGGAAGAATTGAGTTTTAATATGCAATTTTAATACCCTACATTTTAATACTATGAGTAGTAAATTAATTTTAGATCAGGATGCGATTAACGAACAAGACTTTGAAGGTTCGCGTATTTTAGGTATTTCTGCGCCTATCAAAAACTATCAATTTTGTATTTTACTAAATCAGTATATGGGTTTTGAATTTAGATTTAATCCAGAACACGAAATTGCCTTGAAGCGAAAAAATAGAACCTATTATTTTTCGATGTACGAGGGCAATGAGCCTAATACCTCTATTCAGCATTTTGTATATCATAATCAATTTGATGGGGAATATTTACTACCCGAACTAAAGCATATGGATTTTATTTGGTGGATACGCGGCGAATGGATTGAAGACGAAAAAGTAAATGATATTTTGTATACAGTCCGCAATATCAAAGGCGTTCAGCTTGTTGCCGAATTAACGCCAGATCAAATTAAAAATAAAGGGCACTTGATTTTTGAATAGCTAATCAATTAATTTAGGGACCACTCTTTTTTTGAAACCCGCTAAATAAACTTCATTTTTAGGTGCCCAAAGGAGGGCTAGCGCAAAACAGATTTGACTTATTATTTGCAGCAATACAATGACACTTAAAAGTGTTAAAAAAAATTGCTCCGTTTCCTTGTTGTATAAAAAAGCCATTAAGATGTTTAAGATAATATAGTAGATGATTATAGTGATTAATGGTAATAGTATTAAATACTGAGACCAATTCGTTTTTTTTCTGTTGGAATTACTCAACCCATCACTTATAAATTGAACTGCTGCCATGAGCCAAACAAATGAAAAAATCATGAAACACCAAGGAGTTTTTAATTGATTATTATTTTGAGTAAGGAGTTCAATTATTAGTAGACTGGCAAATAGTAAAAATAGTAACCTTCGTCCAGTTCGATTATTTTTTAAATATCCCCACTTGAACAAAAGAATTAGTAAGAAAAAAACAGAGACATAGCGAACTATATTTTGAATGATATTTATATATAAAATACCATATACAAATGGAGCTACTAGTTCGTAAATTAAGTCAAGTAATAAGTACGACAAGAACCAATAATAATTTTTATGAAGTACTTTAATTCTCGCTAAGCCTACTGTGAGTGGTATAATAGCGAACATCCCAGTAATATATTCTACTAAACTTGACCTCATTTTTAAAGTAGTTGATCATTACATTTGGGAGGGCATTCCTTTCCATATTCAACAATCACATCTGTCCCGTTTCCACTTAATGAATTGATAATATCATTACCTGCCGCGTCTACTCCTATATGAATCACGCAAACTGTTTTATTTTCCTTCATTCCAAAATAAGTTCTAAAGCTTACACAGTCGGGTTGATTCAATATTGCTTGAATTGCATCCGCATCAAATGTTTCACTAAAAAGCATTGACCCCTTGTATTCGGAGGTTACTAGGGTGTCTATACTTTCTCGATATCGCTTAGTCATCTCCTTCGCTGCAACTAAACTAATAAAATGGTTACTCATTTTTTTATTTTAAATATACATCTATATCACGCAAAATGTATTCAGTAAATACACTAAATGCATTTTTGTAATTTTTTCGGGCTAGATATTAAGCCGATTCCTATTATTTATTAACTATTATTCTTTTTCCCTGTGCCTTCTCGCAAATACCAAATGGAGTGGTGTAAGTAATACCCATTCCTTTTAATAGGGTTTGCACTTCATCTACCGAATCAGGTGCCACCGCAATTAATAATCCTCCATTGGTTTGTGGATCAGGTAATAATTGAACTGCTTCTACTTCATTTACACCCTCTCCAAAAAATACACCTTGTTCAACGGAAGCCCAATTGCGCGCTGTTGCTCCAGGAATTGCTTTTTGTGCGATATAGGTGCGTACTTCCTTAATAATTGGAATTTGATCATAACTAATAACGGCAGTCAAATCACTTCCTTGCATCATTTCAGTTAAATGTCCTAATAGCCCAAACCCAGTTACATCGGTCATCGCATGCACTCCTTTAATTTTTCCTAATGCTTCTCCAGCTTTATTGATAGTAGTTAATTGCTTTACTAATAACGCTAAATCGGGTTCGCTTAATAATCCTCTTTTTTGCGAAGTTGCCATAATACCTACGCCTAAAGGTTTTGTAAGGATTAACACATCTCCTTCCTTAGCGGTATCGTTTCGTTTTAAATTTTCAATGGCTACTAATCCGTTAACAACTAATCCAAATATGGGATCTTGGCTATCAATACTGTGCCCGCCTGCAATTACAATACCGGCTTCAGCACAGGTTTTGCGCGCCCCATTCATTACTTCGGCTGCTACACTTGCGGGTAGAGTCGCTAAAGGCCATCCTAAAACGGCTAATTCAAAGATTGGTTTTCCGCCCAATGCATATACATCACTAATTGCATTGGCTGCTGCAATTTGTCCAAATGCAAATGGATCGTCAACGATGGGCATAAAAAAATCGGTCGTGCTAATCATTGCTGTGGTATCGTCTATTTGATATACGGCCGCATCATCTCTGCTATCATTACCTACTAATAATTGTGGGACATTAGAACCTACATTATGAGCAGCTAATATCTCTGAAAGTACCGCTGGTGATATCTTACAGCCACATCCTCCGCCTTTTGAATGCTGTGTTAATTTTATTTCCATATTTTTTATACGTGTGTATTTTTTATTTATGCTTGTACTCCTTCCCAAACAATTTCTCCAAAGTTATAGGCTTGGGGGATACCATTTTCGATTATTAATTGTCCTTGTTCATTCACGCCGATGACCTTGCCAGAGAAACTAATATTGTTTTTTTTCAATTTTACAATAGATCCTTTTTTGTAGAGCCTTTTATTGTAGGTCTCCAGCATTTGTTTAAAGCCTCCCTTCATCCACTCATTTACTCTAACAGTTAATGCCGCCGAAAGCATTTTTAATTGCTCGTTGATGTCCCAATCCTTTCCCGTGATTTGTTTTAGGGAAACGGGGTTGGGAATGTCTGGTGAAAATTCGGTTTGGTTTATATTTACCCCAATTCCAATCACTGACCAGTTCCATTCGGTGCCTCGTACAATACTTTCTATTAATATTCCCCCGGCCTTTCTGTCATGCCAGTACAAGTCGTTTGGCCACTTAATTTTGGTGTCAAAGCCCGCAACTCGACTAAAATAGTCCGTTAAACCAAGCGCAATAGCTACAGAAAGTCCAAATTGTTGCTGTAAAGTCCAGTTTTTGGGTATCAATCCTTCCTCTTTTAGCTGTTTTAACCCTAAAACGTAGGAACAAAGTAGATTTTTCCCTGCTTCGCTTCCCCAAGCTTTTGCCATTTGTCCCTTCCCGTGGGTTTGGAAATTAGCTCGGTAGCAACTGCCAGATAACGCTAAACCTTCGTGGATTTGGGTGGTGGCATAGATGTTGGTACTATCTATACAAAGTAGTTCGATT
>CALPKD020000024.1 GCA_943324055.2 Chitinophaga pinensis | reverse complement strand
AGAGGAAGTAAAGAAAGACAATATTGATGCTCGGTATGAAGATGGAATTTTACACATTACACTACCTCGTGTAGAGAGTACGAAAATTCACACCCAGCAAACCATTCCTGTCAAGTAATTATTAGGTGGTGAAAGTTTCAATGCTTGAAGATGAATAGTTTCCCTATTCGTCTTCAAGCATTTATTTAATTCTGTAAATTCTCTAGTTTATACTTATTTAAGATAGTAATCCGGCCATCCTTCCCAACCTCAATAAGCTTTTCGTCTCTAAAGTCCCCCAAGGTTCTTACAAGGGATTCTGTGGCGGTACCCGCGATACTTGCAAGATGATCCCGACTTATATTAATACTAAATTCATGCTCATCATGATTGGCATATTTATTATAAAGTAAGATTAAGGCATCCGCAACTTTTTTTCGTAGTGAATTAAACGCGATACCGATTAGTTTTTGTTCCTTAGTAGATATATTGTTAGCCAATAATTTAATAAACTTGTGCGTAGCATGATGGTTATTATTTAACAAAGTGATAAAGTCTTTTTTAGGGATAAGTACCAATTCGGTGTTTTCTAGAGCAACTGCATAGTCCTGATGTGCAGATCCATCAAAAATGGTATTATATCCGAAAATATCTCCGGTATCATATAAGTCAGTCGCCAATACTTTGCCTGCATCGTTTGTTTTATAGGTTTTAACTTTCCCGTCCAAGATATAGTATATGCCAGAACAATGGTTGCCCTCGGTGTAAATGGTTTCCTTTTTCTTATACCGGTTACTTTGACGGTTATCCACTAAGGATTCAAACACATTTAAATCCCCTCCATTATGATTAGGATGATCAAAGGTCTCTAGACTTTTAAGCACTTCTTGTCTTGAGTGGTCTAATTTGTTAATTCTAACATCAATCGCATTCAACAATTCAGTTGCTTCAAAAGGTTTTGTAATAAAGTCATCTGCACCTAGTTCCATAGCGCGTCTAAAATCCGCTCTTGAGGTAGTGGCTGTTAAAAAAATAAATGGTATATGACTTGTATGGTCATTTTTTTTGACTGCATGTAATACACCAAAACCGTCTAAAATAGGCATCTTAATGTCGCAAACAATTAAGTCAGGTATTTCAGCGATTGCTTTTTCAACACCCACCTTCCCGTTTTCTGCTAGTACGACACGGTAATTTGACAATTCAATTATTTCGCGCGCATTGTCTCTCACATTGTCATCATCCTCGATTAGCAATATTTTTTTCATGTTGTTATTTTTCTGGCGGGGGCATTGCCTGGAGAAACATAGCTTAAAGCTGCATAAGAGGAGGGTAAAAATAAACTAAATAATCAAGAACCAATTGATTCAAATTTATCGTATTACGGAATTGACAATACAAAAACATAAAAATAAATAAGTATTAATAATAAAAATTCTATCTATAGAATTATCTCGTAGCAGAATATTGTTTTTATAAATCACAATCAACATTTAAATTGATGGCAATCATTGTAAAGTCATTTGATCGTTTCTACTTTTGGGACAGATCAATAATAATTTAAATTTAATTTTTATGTCAGTAATTAAAGTGATTGAATTAATGGCCAACTCCACAAAAAATTGGGAAGATGCAGTGCAGCAAGCAGTGAACGAAGCGTCTAAGAGTGTAAAAAATATTCGTTCTGTATACGTAAAAGACCATTGCGCACACGTCGAAAATAATAAAATTAAAGAATACCGTGTGACAGTAAAATTGTCCTTTGAAATAGAGGGGAAAGCTGCTGCTTTAAAGAAACGTTAACCCTTTAAATAGCCTACAATGAAAAAAGTAAGATGGGGGTTAACTGCTGCGGTGATAACAATCCTTGTTTCATGCAGTTCGTCCAAAATAACACATACTTGGAAAGCAGCCAATGCCCCTTATAAAAAATTTAATAAAATTTTAGTAATTGGCATAAACGGAGGCAATGACTTAGGCAGTAAGCAAAAAATGGAGGCTGAGTTTGTAGACGACTTAAAATCATTAGGTTATAATGCTATTTCATCGGTGCAGGAATATGGTCCTAAAACTTTTCAAAATATAGACGAGGATGCAGTGATAAACAAATTTCAGGGAACTGGAATTGACGCGGTAGTCACCATTGTTTTACTGAGCAAAGAAAAGGAAAAATATTATGTACCCTCACAAGTTTACTATTCACCTTATGTAATGTACCATCGTCATTTTTGGGGCTATTACAATACTATGTACGCTCGCATTTATACTCCTGGGTATTATATTGAAGACAAACGTTATTTTTGGGAAAGTAATTTGTATGATTTAAGCACCAAAGAGCTTATTTATTCGGCGCAAACTGAGTCCTATAACCCAGCATCTTCCCATCAGCTAGCGCATGAATATGGTGAATTGATTGTGAATGACATGATAAAAAACAACGTACTCAGAAAAGAATAGTTTAATTTAAATTAACAATACTAGCACTATGAACTATTTTATCCTCATTATTTTTGCAATTATAATTATTGCTTTTTTGGTATTCTTTATTAGGACCAATAAAAGAGATGAGGAAAAATATGAAGAAGAAATTAAAATGGATTATCGAAAGCCGAAGGAAAGGATTAAAGATATTGACATTGACGAACCCATGCACTAATTAATCAACATCGATTTTGCCAAATACTCTTTGTTCGGGGCATATACAAATAAGCAGGATGCACCTTTTATTACTTGAATGATTTCCTTCACTTGTTGATTGGGGACTGCTGGGCAACCAAGACTTCTACCAATATATCCCTGCGATTTGATAAAATTGGTGCTTACATAGTCTGCGCCATGCAATACAATGGCTCTTTGCTTTGCTTGGTCATTGATTCCTTCCTCCACACCGTTTAATTCTAACGAAGTGCCATGCTTGCCTTTATAAGGGTTGCCTGTAACATAAAAACCCAGACTACTCTGATTAGAAGCACTTTTATTTGAAAATAATTTTGCAAACAATACCCCAGAATTTCGCCCGTGCGCAACAAGCGTTTTTAATAATACTACCTGAGCTTGCATATCAATAATATAAAATCTTTGTTCACTACTTGGTTTGCTAAAATCAGCAATTGTTAAATAACGCAGGTTAGTAAGCTTGCCTAGCTGCTTTAATTTTTCATATCCTGTGATCGCTAAACGCACTGCTTCGTTGTTAATACTTAATTTATCAGATAGTAAACTAGCACGTAGCTCAATACCATTGGCCACGGGAACAATCGCCTCTTTTTTAAAAGACTGCAATGTTAAAAAGGAAAAAAATAAAATAAAAATATAATACTTACTCATAGTTATAATTCGGAAAAGGTAAGTTGCAAAGGTAAGCTAGTTAGGTATGGCAAGGGCTTTATGGAATTACCTTTAACGGAAAATTAAGTTAAAATAGTTCAAAATTAAGAGTTACACTAATACGCTAAATCACAATAAGTAACTATAAATTAATACGTAAGTCTATGATAGACATCTTTGTAAAAGCGGATTATACCTTGATTGTCAAAATCAATCAGGCTATACCATACAATTAATGGTGTTGGCACCGGGATAGATATTTTAATTGGATTAGGATTGTCGTAACATTTTTCTAAATCAATCGTATCTAAAGCTATTCTGTTTTTTTCCATTAATAGTCGTGCCATTTCAATTGGCTTTTCCATTCGCATACAACCATGACTATAAAATCGGTTTGTCGAATTGAAAAGTGATTTTTCCGGTGTATCATGTAAGTAAACTCCATAGGGGCTATCAAATTCTAATTTAAGAACGCCGAGAGAATTATCACAACCCGTACTTTGGCGTATATAAAAAGGAAAATTATTTTCGTCGTAACTATTCCAATCAATCTTATTAGGATTAAGTATTTTTCGTTTTTCACTTAAAATTTGCAAATGCGTGCGACTTATATAATCATTGTCTTTTTTAAAGCGGGGCAACATTTCATTTACTGCAATACTATGGGGAACGTTCCAATATGGATTGATTGTAACTTGTTTAATAAAAGTGGAGAAGCTATTCGTTTGAGTACTTCCTTTACCAACAATCAGTTTCATTGACAAAAGCACTTTATCCTTCTCATAAACTTTAAGCTGAGCCGACGGAAGGTTTACCAATACTACCCTTTGGTTTTCACCAAGGGCTCGTAACCATCTATAATCGTTCGCTGCCTTTGTCAGTTGCTTTATCCTGCTAAAATTAATTTTTGTAGAGTCTCTATATTGCTTCAGTGTTTTCAAAATGGTTACTAACTCAGTAGAAGAATTGGTGAAATACTGAACGAGTTGTGGCAGTGCGCTATTTTTTAAATGACTATTCAACAACGCAGATACATTAATCGTCCTTTGCTTAAATTCAATCCCATCGTTTTGTAAACTTGGTTCATGATTCCCATAAGCTAAGTCATTAAAAAAATGAAGTGCTACTAGGTTGATCAAGCTATCTGTTTTTAAAGAATCCGCTGCACTTAATAATTTAAACTGACTTTTCGCAGCTGCCTGCAGCAGTCCTATATTATAATCAACCGGATTCAATGCAAGGGAAGCAGAAGTGTTAATAATACTATCCATGCTTTGGATTCTGTCCAAATGTCCTATCCATGTGTAATTTAGCGGCATATTGATCCGTTGCGCATGAATCGACTCATTCGAAAACAGTATAATCAGCAAAAAAAGTAAAATTGATTTTTTCATAAAATACAACCTAAAGGTAAATCGTTTATTTTTACTAAAGTATAATTAACACCATGAAAGCAAAACGATTTTTATTGATACATATTTTTCTATTCTTCCTATTAAGTAGTGCACAAGTTGCTATAGGTCAAAATGGTTTCAAAATAATTCCATTAGGCGTAAAGGGGGGATTAGACGAGAGTAATTTATCTGCCTACTTAGTGGCAGCTTTGGGGACTAATGATTATATATGCTTGGACGCAGGTACCCTTAATGCAGGGTTACAAAAAGCAGCACAACAGAATTTATTCGGCGAAAAGGATGCTACCTTAATCCAGAAAAAATATGTTAAGGGCTACTTTATTTCACATGCACATTTAGACCATGTAGCTGGACTTATTTTAAACGCACCAAATGATGGGCCAAAAAATATTTATGGTTTTAACTCGGTGATTGATGTGTTAAAAAATAATTACTTTACTTGGAAAAGCTGGGCAAATTTTGCAAGCGAAGGGGATAAGCCCATCCTTAATAAATATACCTACAATTACCTGTTACCAGGCAAGGAACAAATAATTCCTAATACCAGCCTTACTGTGACCCCGTATCCATTAAGTCACGTAAGTCCTTATGAAAGCAGTGCCTTTATGGTTAAAAATAAAGATCGTTATTTATTATACCTAGGGGATACAGGAGCAGATACCGTAGAGCAGTCGAATAGTTTACATGCCTTATGGGAAGTAGCAGCAGCCAAAATAAAGCTAAATCAATTAAGCGCTATTTTTATTGAAGTTTCATTTGATAACGCGATGCCCAACAAGTCACTATTTGGACACCTAACGCCACACCTATTAATGGAGGAACTAAATGTACTAAACAAACTTTCAAACGACAGACTAAAGCAAGTAAAGATATTTGTTACACATATAAAACCTTGTGAAAATTGCGAAGCAACAATCAAAAGTCAAATCAATAAGGAAAATATTTTAGGCCTTTCTATTCAATATCCTGAACAAGGAAAATTAATTGAATTAACTTATTAATACAATTGAGTGGAAATAAATAGTCAATCACAGTTGGTCCTTGAGCAAATGAATCAATGGGGTCAAGAAAAAGCTCCTTTTGCTTTTTTGATCGATTTTGAATGCAATAAACCGCTCTGTTGGAAGCTGGAAGCCCCAAAGAGTCCCTTTAAGTTTAATTTTCAAGGAATTAAAAATTATGCTGACGCACCAACTAATAATATTAATAGTAAGTCCGTTCCATTTGCATTTACTCCACGCCCAATATCCCTTGAAGCTTATAAGGTTAAATTTGATGGGGTCAAGCGCGAGATTGAATACGGAAACAGTTTTTTAGTGAACCTGACAGTGGAAACACCCATTGTAACAAACTATACATTGGAGCAACTTTTTATCCTCGCAAAAGCAAAATATACTTGTTGGTTAAAAGATAATTTTGTTTGTTTTTCGCCGGAAACCTTTGTACAAATAAAAAATGGGCAAATTTTTTCCTATCCAATGAAAGGCACCATTGATGCAAGCATACCGAATGCAGAAGCCTTATTATTAAATGATGCTAAAGAAATCGCTGAACATGTAACTATTGTAGATTTAATAAGAAATGATTTGAGTAGGGTGTCTGAAAACGTACACGTTAGTCGGTTTCGATTTTACGAGGAACTGAAAACACAGGATGGATTACTAGGTCAAATAAGTTCCGAAATTGTAGGTCAACTGCCAAGCGATTATGCCACTCGTATTGGCACCCTTATTTTTGACTTATTACCAGCAGGTTCTATTTCTGGTGCACCTAAAGCCAAAACAGAAAAAATTATTTTTGAAGCTGAGCAAGCACAACGTGGTTATTATACAGGTGTTGCAGGATATTTTGACGGTACTAATTTAGATAGTTGTGTATTGATTAGGTATTTGCAAGCTGATGGCACTTACAGAAGCGGTGGTGGCATCACTTTTCAGAGTGAATTGCAAAAAGAATATCAGGAAATGATTAATAAAATATATGTACCCATTTTTTGAAACAATACGGTATGATAATGGGGTTTTAGAAAACCTTTCATTCCACCAGCAGCGGGTGGACCGAACCTTTGTGCAACATGGAGTATCCGCCAACTTGCAATTACTTTCTATATTATTAACTGAATCAACGGCTCAAATTATTGCACCTGATTTAATATATAAGTGTCGTATCAAATACAATTTAACCGGGGAATATTTAGTTGAATTCCTGCCCTATACTTTACGCGCTATTAAAAGTTTTTCATTTGCTGAAATTGGTACGCACACCTATGCGTATAAATATACCAATAGAGACTGGATTAACGAGGCCTTATCAAAATCTGGCACAGATGAAATTATATTCGTTGAAAATGGTTTAATAAAAGACGCTAGTTATGCTAACCTTGCTTTATTCGATGGTGTACATTGGTTCACTCCTAAAGTTCCCTTATTACTTGGAACAAAGCGGGCAGCTTTAATTGAACAAGAAATAATGATTGAAACAGCAATTAAAGTAGCAGATTTACATAAATACAAACTGGTAAAATTCATTAATGCTATGATGGGCTGGGAGGAATCCCCAACACTGCCAATAGATTATAATGGCTTACTCATTCATGCGTCTATTTAACCACCAATACACCGGAACACCTGTTGCAATTAGGGACAATCCCCATATTGCCTCATAAGGTTGATTCATAATGGTAATAACAAACAAGGCAACGCAGAACAAACAAAAAATTGCCGGCACAAAAGGGTAACCAATCACTTTGTATTTTCGTTCTATTTCAGGATGTTTTATTCTTAATAGTATGACTCCTAATGCGGTACTTCCATAAAATATAAACGCTGCAAATATTAACATATCAGTTAACTGATCAAATGTGCCTGAAAAAACTAAAGCAATCGCCCAAAAAGCTTGAATAAATAATGCCGGTCCTGGTGTATTATATTTTGGGTGAACGATTGATGCGCTTTTAAAAAACATTTTATCTCGAGCCATCGCATACAAAATTCTGGCGGACATTAAAATAGAACTATTTGTGGAATTCAAAGTAGTCACTACAATTAAGCAGGCCACTAAAGTCATCCCTAGCTGTCCACTAATTTGTCCAGCCACATCAATTGCCGCAATTTTATTGGGTGTATTATTTAATTGGATAAAATAATCAATTGGCAATACATACACAAATACGATATTGAGTGAAACATATACCAGTATTACTATTAGCGTTCCAACGCCAAGCGATATGGGTAAATTTCGTTTCGGGTTTTTAACTTCTTCTCCGATATAGGCAATATTGTTCCATCCTTCATAACCCCAAAAGGCACCCAAACTTGCAATAAATAAAGCCTTCATCAGGTTCCATCCAGTTAAAGCATTCTCATGATTTACCTTACTCGTCTGAGTTAAGTTGTTCAAACTTCCATGGTCAGCAGTAATACCCGCTATAATAAATACCACTATACCTATTAACATGACATAGGTTAGCGCATTACTTAACCTCTCAGCAAAATGCACCCCTCTATAATTTAATAGTGTCAATAATAAAATCAATAGCGCAGCTAATAACTTAATTGATAAGTTTTGAAATAAAGCAATGCCTAAAAAAGAGGCATCTGTTCCAATTTCTGGCAGCGGGAACAAACTATTTAGCGATTGTGCAAAGATGTATGCCAATGCCGAAATAGAAGCTGTTTTAATTACAGTAAAACTTGCCCATCCATATAGAAACGAAAAAAAACGACCATATACTTTTTGAAAATAATAATACTCCCCGCCAGAATTCGGGAACATACTCACCATCTCGGCGGTAGACAATGCACCTGCTAAACTTATTAGGCCTGCCAAAATCCAACACAATACAACCAACCAAGGGGAGCCCAACTCCTGCGCCATCGGCGCAATTTTTTTAAATACACCAGACCCTACTATCACACTTACCACTAAAAATATGGCAGACCTTAATCCAATTTTTGGCTTGAGTTGATCGAGTGGTGTCATAGGATTTTTTATAATAGTTGGAAACCAAAACCAGGTGCCGAATTAATATGCATATACCCTTCTTTAATTTCAAAACCTCCAGTAACCAAATCTGCAGCTAAATCCAAACTGCCATCCAAATCAATATATTTTGTATTTGGGCAACTATAGGCCACATGCAAGGCTGCCGTAATACTAATGATACTTTCATCATTACAACCCCAAAACAAATTAATACCTGCATTCTGCGCTATGGTAGCTATTTCTCTTGCACCAATTATTCCACCGCACTTCATTAGTTTAATATTATAAATTCCAAAAGGCTTGTCACCTGTTGCGAATTGCAATGCTGCTTTTGCATCTTTTAGCGACTCATCTCCAGTTAGTATTTTTCGATCCAAAGCGTCTAAGGCTAATAATTCATTTTCATTCCCTACCGGTGTGGGTTGCTCAATTAATTCGAGATTACACTTTTTCGTAGCCGAAATAAAAGTGGTCAATTCCGAAAGGGTGTATCCCTGATTTGCATCCACGCGTATCGTAAAATAATTTCCAAATTTTTCGTGTAACAAAACAATTTTTTCGATGTCCGCTTCAACAGCCAATCCAGTTTTTACCTTTAATACTCGAAAGCCTAAATTTTTATACTCCTTAGCATCTTCGATTGTTTCCTGAATCCCTTTAATACCAATCGTTACCGAAGTTGGCAAAGCTTGAATTTTTTGACCATAGAAGTTAGCAACAGACATACCTATGAACTTCCCAAAGGCATCGTGCAGTGCAATGTCAATTGCAGCCTGTGTTCCAGGTAAATTTGGAAATTGCATTACTGCGTCAAAAATAATTTGCTGAAATTGCCTGATATCTCGACCAACCAATTGTTGCACAAATTCCGATTGTAAATTTTGGACTGTTTGCTCGGTAGTTTCACCCACCACGTCCTCGGCGGGACTTCCAGATCCGTATCCAATCATTCCATTGGCTAATTCCACTTCAAAAAAAGCTAAAGACACATCAGTGTATGTGTTGTAAGCAATGGTATACGGCTTGGTTAAAGCCATTTTTTTTAAATATGATCTTATTGCAATTATTCTCATGCTTAATTTTTATTGCTGAATCAACGCCTTTAGTGTAGGTAATAATTTATCGACTCCTT
>CALPKD020000023.1 GCA_943324055.2 Chitinophaga pinensis | reverse complement strand
TTCCATCATTTGATTGTTTCGGTAGGGAGTTTCTATAAACAATTGAGTGCAGTTTCTTTGTTTTGCATCTGCGTCCAATGCTAGAATTTTTTTCTTTCTTTCTGCAGCATCAATGGGGAGGTAGCCGTGAAATTGAAAAAGTTGCCCATTCATGCCACTTCCCATAAGGGCGAGTAGTAAGGAGGATGGGCCCATATAAGGCTTTACAGTCGCCCCTAATGTTTGTGCAGCTGCAACTAGCATTTGGCCAGGGTCTGCGATGCCCGCACAGCCGGCTTCTGATACGATTCCGATATTTTTACCTGCTTTCAATAATTGGGTGAATGCCTGAATTTGCTCGGATTCTACTTTATGAATTGGATGCCAAACGTAATTGTCAATTACCATTTCCTTCCATAGCTTTTTAAAATAACGTCTTGTTGTTTTTTCGTTCTCCACAAAAAAAGCATCACATTGTTGAATCCACTTTGTGGTATCTGCAGGTATTGCTTCCCAGCCGTCCTCATGCAATAACATGGGTAATAAATATACTTTTCCTAAATTCATTAGATAGTGTCTTTAACTTCTTGCGTGTTCAAATGTGCTGCAATCAATGCATAAAAAGGAGCGGTCATCCATCCAACAATTGGAACCAAATGTAGAATATAAAATAAGAGCCCATTTCCAATAGGTAACCCTTTGTGATTGCTTACATAGGATGCTGCTGCCACACGGCTTTTGTTTTCGGTAGCTAATCCGTAGTCCAGCATTGCGTATCCAAAAAAATAGCATTCCATTAATATTGTTAAAATAGGAGTGAACCATCCTATTACAGGAAGCGTGCAAATAAGTACAATAGGGATTAAGTAAACGGTTTGCCAAAGCAGGTTGGTTGCATTTAAACGTAGCGCCCTCCATAATAATTTTAAATACATCTTATTATTAAAGACAAATTCTTCTTGTTTTTGAATCGCCTCAATATGCATGTGTAAATAGGAAAAGAACGGCGAAAATAAAAGAAGGAATAAATATTTGAAAAGTGCAAAGTAAAAAAGTAATAAAGTAAACCAAAGCCAAAAACTACCCATGGTAATAAAAAAGCCAATTAAGTCGCTGTTTAAACCATCAATCCAAGATTTTAAACCTGTTTTCAAAATAATCCATTCAATGAAAAAGCTAGAGGACTGACTAAAGTAATTCATTCCTTCTACGAATAAAAAGGCGTAAATAATTCCAGGCACAATCATCCATCTCCACAACTTGTGTTGCATGATAAAACGGTGTGCAGCAAAATAGGCACGAATGGATAAAATCAATTCTTTAAGCAAGGGATTGGTTTTGCAGTAAAGATACGAAGTCCTTTTTTAGGATTGCATTTTGGTTCCATAAGCTAGGTCGCCAGCATCACCCAGGCCCGGTATGATATAGCTATGGTCGTTTAATGTGTCGTCGATATCACCACACCAAATAGGGATGTCTTTGCCAAATGCCGCTTGAACTGTTTCAATACCTTGTCTACTAGCAATGGCTACTACAATGTGAATTTCTTTTGGTTGCTGTGTCTTTGTAATTGCGTGTATTGTTTGCACTAAGGACGCCCCAGTTGCCAACATTGGGTCTGAGATGATTAATATACGATCATTTAAATCTGGACAGCTTAGGTATTCCACACTAATTTCAAATGTGCCGTCATCATGGTGTTTCCGGTAGGCCGAAATAAAGGCATTATCCGCCTTGTCAAAGTAATTTAACATGCCTTGATGTAATGGCAAGCCTGCTCTTAATATCGTTGCTAAAACGGGTTGCTCCGCTAGTAATTTTGATTGGTGAATGCCCAGGGGTGTTGTAATAGGTGTAATTTTGTGAGGCATTTGCTTACTCATTTCATACGCCATCACTTCTCCAATACGTTCCAAATTTCTTCTAAAACGCATTCTGTCATTGTGTACAGTAATGTTTCTTAATTCCGAAATCCAGTTCGTTAATAAACTATGGTCTTTGCTTAAATTATGTACCATTTGTGGGCGATTTTTTTCAAAACTAAGTCTCTTCACGCCAATTTTAAAATAATTTAAACTGATCTCCATCAAACAGTCCTTTATCGCTTAATTTAAGATGCGGAATGACCAATAACGCCATAAAGCTTAAAGTCATGAAAGGGGATCCTAGCTTGCTTCCAAGTGATTTTGATAGGATATCAATTTCAGTGTAATCTGCAGCCACTTTATAGGGATCTTCTAAGCTCATTAGCCCTGCGACAGGTAATCCTAGTACTCTTTCTATGTCATCATTCACGCAACTTATGCCTCCTTGTTCCTTGATCACTAAATTGATTGCTTGGGCTATTTGTACATCGTTTACTCCAACGGCTATTATGTTATGGCTATCATGTGCAATAGTAGAAGCGATCGCACCCGTCTTGAACCCGAAATTTTTAATAAATCCTACTTTAGGGGCTGCAGCATGATATCTATTATACACTACCATTTTTAAAATATCCTTGTCGGTATTGGATATCAAATAACCCTCTGAAATGGAAGGGGCTTCCCATTTACAATTGGTAATGAGTTGTCCGTCGATTGCTTCTATTACTGGAATGAGTGCATCTTTTTGAGGGTATGCATTAGATTGAATTTGTAAATCATTTGCGCTAATAAATGCTGCGTCAAATTGATTGATGGCAATTTCTTGCACCGGCTTAATAAAAGAAGTTCCATTTTCAGCAACTAGTGCCCCATTAATATAAGTTTGTGCAACTTCAAATGACACTAAGTTTTTCACAACAATAAAGTTGGCAGGATCTCCTACTTGAAATAAACCAGTTGGTAATTTATAATGCTTTACAGGATTAATACAAGCTGCTCTAAGCACATTAAAAACATCCATTCCCTTTGCTACTGCACGCGCACACAAACTATTAATATGACCCTCCAATAAGCTGTCAGGATGCTTGTCATCACTGCATAACATAATCATCGAAGCGTAATCATTTATAAGTGGGTATAAGGCTTCAAAATTTTTCGCGGCACTACCTTCTCTAATTAAAATTTTCATTCCATAGCTCAACTTTTCAAGTGCTTCTTCGATTGTAAAACATTCGTGGTCTGTACTAATCCCTGCGTCAATATATTGTTTTGCTTGGTCCCCTCTTAATCCTGGCGCATGCCCATCCACTGGTTTTCCGGCCTTATGAGCAGCTGCAATTTTTTTCATGACCTCGTCATCCTTAAACAATACACCAGGGAAATTCATCATTTCACTTAGGTAATAGATGGCTGGGTTGGAAAGTAATTGTTCCACTTCCTCACTGTGTATTGCCGCACCCGCAGTTTCAAATTCAGTTGCAGGTACACAGCTTGGCGCGCCAAAGAAAAAATGAAAAGGTACTTTTTCCCCATTTTGTATCATGTAGTGAACGCCTTCCACACCGCACACATTGGCAATTTCATGGGGATCACTAATTGTTCCAATCGTACCATGCGTAACTGCAAGTCTAGCAAATGCACTTGGTATGAGCATGCTACTTTCAATGTGCACGTGACTGTCAATGAATCCTGGTAATAAAAATTGATTCTTTGCTGAAGCACAAGGTTCGATACTTGCAACTACACCATTTTCTATTATTACTTCGGCAGGAAATGTTTTCCCTCCTAAAATATCTACATAGTGTCCGGTAATTGAAAAAGAAGGTTCCATTGTCCAAAATTGAAATTATAAATTAAACCAGTAGCTAAATTTAAAGACTAAGGCCCTGTTTTTATTTTTAAATAAAGGGTCTGTAAAATAGTTATCTGTGTACACTAAGAAAAAGTCACTCATTGGTTTGAACCTATATTGGAGTCGACTATTAATATTGAAATTATTACTCTGTGTGTTATACTGTACAAAAGTACTCCAAAATAATTGGGTGTTAAAGTTCCATTCAAGTCTTGGTGCAATCAGTAGTAAATTGGTGCTTCCATAGGGGCTAGGAAGCACAATATTGTTAAATTCCGCACGCATTGCAAGTTTTAAATGTGGTTGATTTCTCCATTGTATACCTACAGATGCACCACTGACCATGCCATTGTAAAATTGCCCGTAAGTCATATCGGCATTCCACCCAAAGGGTTTTCGCATATCAGAATAATACACCAATTGCAATTGTGAATAATTGTAATTGATAGCAGGAAGCGGAGTTGCTCCTGTAATTGAAGTTGGGTACAATAAATTGAGATTCGTATTGGATAGCTCAAGCTTCAAAATTGAAGTATTTTTATAATCGGCATTCGCACTTAAACTAAAATCTGCTTGGTTTAAACTATTGTTAGGATTAAAGACAGCGTATTGTTCGACTGTTAATTCAAACTTTCCAATCTGTCCTTTTAGGGGTGTTGTTTTATAGGAGGCTTGTGCATATATGTTTTTATATCCAACACGTATCGTGGTGTCTTTTAATGCATCATAGTTATTAATGCGCTCCACATAACCCATATCTGTGTAAAAATTCTTGCCAATATTACCTACTTCAAACACATACGCATAATTTCGTTTATTGCTTGAAAATCCAGCGTCTACATAGCTATCAAGCGAATTAATCGTTGCTTTAATAGATTGATGATAACTAATCCAAGCGCCGGCGGTCCCATCCGGTTTGGTGTAGTTATAGTCTATGCCTGCATTACGACCATATCTGTCCAGTGGATTTTTCTTTTCTTCGGCTGCAGATATGTAATTTTCCCGGTTTAAGAAATAGGCCCTAATGACGGACTGATCAAACACTCTTTTTTGCAAAGTGATTGCTGAAAAATTTTCTGGTGAATAATCACCCTGACGCCCTGTTTGCATATCCATTGCACCAATCCTTATCCTGGGGGTTAAATTACCAGAAAGCCTTGCGCCAAATAAGATCGGAATTTTTTCTCCGGCTTTATTTAAGCCAATGGATCTCGAATAAAAGGGTCTAACCGGAGGGATGCCAAAATTTGAAAACAAATCCGAGTTCTCTATAAAAAAATTTCTTTTCTCCGGAAGGAAAATACTGAAACGAGTTAAATTAGTTACTTGTTGGTCTGCTTCCACCTGAGAGAAATCGGGGTTTACGGTTAAGTCTACATTCAAGGATGAATTGAGCGCCACCTTTGCATCAAAGCCAGCACTGCCCTTTGTAATAAGGGATGCGCCATTTGTAGGTGTTACCTGTTCTCTATCTTCAGTAGTATTTCCTGTGATATATGGAAGGAAGATGATGTTCTTTGAATTCTTTGGCGGTGCATTTTCCCAATTAAGCACACCCATATAGCCTAGTCCATAGCTTCTAAAATTTTGAGGCACTTTTGCCCAAGTGCTATATTCATTATTTTTCGCATCCATTCTTAAAAAATTGATGCCCCAAAATTTTTGC
Source organism: Chitinophaga pinensis (assembly GCA_943324055.2). Taxonomy (GTDB): domain Bacteria; phylum Bacteroidota; class Bacteroidia; order Chitinophagales; family Chitinophagaceae; genus Sediminibacterium; species Sediminibacterium pinensis_F. The sequence continues at coordinate 4,653 of CALPKD020000023.1, read as the reverse complement.
TTGGGATCAAATCGAATAGATTTAAAAGGAATCATCATTTCGGCAACCCAATAATCGCCATAATCTTTTGTTGCGGAAGTCCATTTTGTATCCCAACTCCACGAAGGTTGGTTCCCATTACTTGATACCTGATCTTCGGATTGAACATTCAAGGCGCTTACCACAAAAAAGAATCCGTTTGATTTTTGATTGAGTGGGTCTAAAATAATACCTATTCCATCATTGCCATCGTGACCTGCATCTCTCTTTAAGCTGGTTGAAATGTAATTTCCACTATCAAACACCTTGCAAGCAAAGTAAATATTTTTATCATCAAATGTGAATCGAACTTCTGTTTTCCTTTTCGCTTCCCCAATATCATTTGGGTATTTTTTCTTAAAATTACTAGCGACTTCGGAGTTGGCCCAACATGCTTCATTTAAAACACCATCCACTTTAATAGGGGATGCGCTTTGTCGGATATTTAATTGGTATTCTTTTTGAAATTCAGAAATGCCTTGGGCTTGTGTGGATTGCAGGAGGCATAGCATGCTAAAGCAAGCGCCAACAATTGATTTATATAGGAAAGAGTTCGGTTGCATTGGGTGCAAATATCAATAATCACAATTGTAAAAACACATATTTATTGAAAATATGCGAAAGTGTTGGTTGAGTGGTTTATTCCCTTGTTAGTAGGTCAGGTCGCCTGTCCTTTGTGCGTTGAAGCGCTTGATCTTGCCTCCAAGCATCTACTTTTTTAGGGTCTCCCGTAAGTAATACAGGAGGAACTGCAAGTCCTCTAAATTCTGCTGGTCTTGAGTAGACAGGTGGAGCAAGTAAATTGTCTTGAAACGAATCTGTCAATGCCGACGTCTCGTCGTTAATCACTCCTGGAATCAATCTACCAACTGCGTCTATTATAACAGCTGCTGCTAATTCGCCACCACTCAAAACGTAATCGCCAATGGATATTTCCTGAGTAACATATAAGTCTCTAATACGTTGGTCAATTCCCTTGTAATGCCCACAGATAATTAAAACCCTGTTTTTTAATGAAAGGGTATTTGCTTCTTTTTGCTCAAATCTTTTACCGTCAGGGGTTACAAAAATAATTTCATCAAATTTTCCTTCCAATTGCAATTCATCAATTGCATTAGCAAGGGGCTCACACATCATTACCATACCTGCACCTCCACCATATTGATAGTCGTCAATTTGAGCATGCTTGTTAATAGCCCATTTCCTAAGGTTATGCGTCTTGATATTTAGTAGGCCTCGTTCCTGAGCCCTTTTCATAATGCTATGTTCAAAAGGACTAGCCAATAATTCTGGTACAGCGCAAAGTATTTCGATGGTCATAGGGCAAATATAAAATAAAGAAAATGTACTTGTGTAAATACTGATTTTAATTTAGTCGAGGAAGTCTCCTATATCTCGTCTGTTCTTTTTGGTAGGCCTTCCAATTTTACTTAATCTTTTTCCTGTTTGAAAAGTAGCAGCTACCTGCCTTACCCTTTCCAATTCTTCAACAGGGGTAAGGTCTTCGTAATATTTAATAGCTTCGGCATATGCCAAACGTTTATCTAAAACTTGGGTTACGCGGAGCGTCCAGTTCTTATGTTCGGTTCGTGCGTCATAAACATCTCCCACGACTACATTCCTTGAAGCTTTTACGCTGTCACCTTTAAGCTTAACGCGGCCTTTGTCAATCGCCTCTGTTGCTTGGCTACGGGTCTTGAACACGCGGATGGACCAAAGATATTTATCTAGCCTAACTTTTTCTTTCTTTTCAACTGCTTCCTTCATGTGCTAGGATTTTTTCTCTGCAAAATATTGGTGGAAGTAAGGGATCGTTTCAATGCCTTTGTAAAAATTAAAAATATCGTACTTCTCATTTGGGCTATGTAAATTATCGCTATCCAAACCAAATCCCATAAATACAATTTTCAATCCTAATTCTTTTTCAAACAATGCGCAAATTGGAATACTTCCCCCACCTCTTACTGGAATAGGTGCTTTGCCAAAAGTAGTTTCGATTGCTTTTGCTGCACTTTTATATTCATGAGAATCAATTGGTGTCATATAAGGTTCGCCTCCATGATGTTCAAAAGCAGTGACAGTAATATTGTCGGGTGCGATTTTTTTAAAATACGCCAATACCTTTTCTGTGATTTTTTCAGAAGATTGATTGGGCACTAGTCTGCAGGATATTTTAGCAAATGCTTTTGAAGGCAATACCGTTTTTGCACCTTCCCCTGTATAACCACCCCAAATGCCATTCACTTCTAATGTAGGTCTAATGCCGGTTCTCTCATTGGTGCTGTATCCTTTTTCTCCCCACACATTTTGAATACCAAGGTCCGTTTTAAATTCGTTTTCATCAAATGGAGCTTCTGCCATTTTTTGTCTCTCCGCTGGGGTTGACTCAACAACATCATCATAAAAACCAGGTATGGTGATATGATTATTCTCGTCATGACAAGATGCGATCATCTTAGCAAGGATGGTGATTGGATTTGCTACCGCACCACCATATACACCACTATGTAAATCACGGTTAGGGCCGGTCACTTCTACCTCAATATAACTTAAGCCTCTAACGCCAATATCTATAGATGGGTTCTCCATACTAATCATTGCGGTGTCACTTATTAAAATAACATCCGCTTTTAAAAGCGCCTTGTTTGCTTTTACAAAAGTGGCTAAGTTAGGGCTGCCAATTTCTTCCTCCCCTTCAATAACAAATTTCATGTTCGTGCATAACGTATTGGTCTTAGTCATTATTTCTAATGCCTTCACGTGCATATAAAATTGTCCTTTATCATCACACGAGCCTCTTGCAAATATTTTACCATCAATAATCGTAGGATCAAATGGGCCACTCTTCCACAATTCAATTGGATCAGCGGGTTGCACATCATAGTGGCCATATACCAATACCGTTGGGAAGGAAGGGTCAATGATTACTTCGCCATAAACAATCGGATGCCCTTCGGTTTCATATATTTTAGTGGTCTGTGCTCCTGCATCTTTTAAGGATTGTTCAACTGCTTTTGCGCAAACGATCATATCTCCTTTATTTTCAGCTTTTGCACTTATGCTTGGGATACGAAGTAATGTTAAAAGTTCCTCTAAAAAACGCGTTTTATTTTCTTCTTGATATTGTTTCCAGCTGTTCATTGTAATTCAGATTTATTAGGAATTAATTTATAATTGATGTTTCAAATTGGAAAGGACGTTTTCCATTGTCCAATCTAATTTTTGTTTAAATGGAGCTTTTCGGTGTGCACAATTTTCGATGGTACAAATAGGACAACTAAAAGGCATGCACCCATCTGTATGAATAAAAAATTCAACACTATCTCCAAACTTATTTTTAATCAGTGCACTAAAATCATCTACAGCAAAATGAGCTTCATTTACGTTATAGTACCAAGGCACAGTTAAATGACAGTCAATATGCATTAGTGCGCCATATTTAATCACACGTAAATTGTGCAGGTCAATCCACTTCCCATCTCTTGCTTTGTTTAATTCTGCAATCACGTTTTCTAATAAGGCCATATCTGCCTCATCCATAATACCTGCTAGGGATTCCCTAATGATTTTATATCCATTATAAATAATCCATAATCCCATTAAAATTGCAATGATTGCATCAATCCCATTGTAGTTTGTAAGTAAAACTAAGCCAATGCCAAATACTACTGCGAAAGTGGTGTAACTATCTATGATTAAATGCTGGCCACTTGAAACGAGTGCCAAGGACTTATTTTTTTTACCCTTTGTTTTAGCGATTAATCCCGCAACTAAATTTAAGATAGCAGTGGAAAGTAAAACCCAGATTCCATTTCCTAAATCATGTAAGGTGGTGGGTTCAAAAAAAGTGATTATAGACTCATATAAAATAATACAACCTGCTGTAATGATTAAACTTCCCTCAAAAGCTGCAGAAACAAACTCGGCTTTTCCATGTCCATAGGGATGCTCCTTGTCTTTTGGCTTTGAAGCTACATACAAACTATATAATCCAATTAAGCCTGCAACCACATTTACGATACTTTCCAACGCATCTGATAAAACAGATAAGGAATGCGTCATGAAATAAGCGACAAATTTAAGCGCAAATAAAACAATGCTTAAAGACGTTACAAAAAATTGAATTTTTAAATTCTGTTTAGAGGTATGCACTTAGAGGGTAGGTGTTATAAATTAAAAATGAACAGGCTAAGCTTTGCTTGAAGCAATATATCTTTTTTCAACAAATTCCCAATTCACTAAATTCCACCAGTTGTTAATGTAGTCGGGGCGCTTGTTTTGATATTTCAAATAGTAAGCATGCTCCCAAACATCTAGTCCCAGTAAAGGGAAACCTGGAGTCTCGGCAATGTCCATCAGTGGATTGTCTTGATTCGGTGTAGAACTTATTGCAAGGCTGCCATCGTTTTTGATAAGTAACCAAGCCCAGCCGCTACCAAATCTACTTTTAGCAGCTTCTCCAAATGCCTTTTGAAAATCGGCAAAGGAACCATAGGCTTTTACAATGGCTTCGGCTAATGCACCCTTAGGAGCCATCGATGGCGCAGGCTTCATTACTTGCCAAAATAATTCATGGTTATAATGTCCTCCAGCGTTATTGCGCATTTTTACAGAATAACGAGAGATATTTTTTAT